>JALEGO010000174.1 GCA_022763165.1 Flavobacteriales bacterium | reverse complement strand
TTACCTACCTATCACAATGATTTCCTATGCTTATGAGTATTCTAAGGTGGGGCTGAAACCCTATAAATATCATCTTGACAATCTCATTTTGCATATATTAAATGTCTTATTGGTATTCTTTTTCATACGACTCTTAACGAAGTCAAATCTTAGCGCCTTTATTGTTAGCATTTTGTTTGGCATTCACCCCATGCACGTAGAATCAGTTGCTTGGATAGCAGAACGTAAAGACGTTATGTACACCTTCTTTTTCTTATTGGGATTGATTTCCTATCTAAAATATATTGAAGCAAAAAAATTGAGTATTGTCTATTACCTTCTTGCTATAGTGTTCTTCTTTGGTTCTTGCTATTCAAAGCCTGCCGCAGTCGTATTTCCTGGAGTTTTGTTTGCCTTAGATTTCTATTTCAATCGGCTGAAATCCATTAAAACATGGGCTGGATTACTTCCTTTTGTGGGTATTGCCATCTATTTTGGTTTAATCGCCATTGAGGCACAGCAATCCTCTTCTGCTATCGCAGACTTCTCTGTATTCACTTATCCACAAAGGTTCATGTTCGCTTGTTATGGCATTTGCATGTATATTTTTAAACTATTTATTCCCTTTAAACAGGCTCATTTCAATCCTTATCCATTTATCAATAGGGAAGGTTTTATGAGCAAATTCGTGGAGGGAAACCTGTTACCCGATTTCTACTACTTTGCTCCGCTTATCGTTTTGATCATTTTTGGCTCAGCCCTCTATCTATTGATCAAAAAGAATAATAAAAAGATAGCTTTTGGGCTATTGTTTTATTTGGTGAACATCGCCTTGGTTTTACAGTTTGTTTCTGTAGGTAACGCCATTATCGCTGAACGATACACTTATGTTTCCTACATTGGTTTGTTTTTGATTTTAGCTTGGGGAATTGAATGGATTTCGAAAAAGTATGGTAAAAAAACAAATCCTATACTCTTAGGAGCATTTGGAATATGGTGTATTTTCTTAGGATATACAGCACACAATAGATGCAAAGTTTGGAAAAATAGCCAAACCTTATGGACTGATTTCATTGAAAAGTACCCATACATCCATGATGGATATGCAAATAGAGGTACTTATTGGATAAAAGAACAAAAATATGAGAAAGCACTGGAGGACTTTAACCAAAGCATAAAGTTAAAACCTGATTATGCAAAATCCTATGCCAACAGAGGTAATATTCACAGTATGTTTAAAAGGTTTGATGAGGCATTAAGTGATTACAGCAAAGCACTAGAACTTCAACCAGGTTATTTCGATGCTTATTTCAATCGAGCAATTACATATTCCATTCAAAAAAAATATGACCTTGCATTTGAAGATTATAAAAAAGCTGAGGCTTTGAATCCTAAAAGCACTAAACTCTTTCTCAATAGAGCATTCGCATATATTGAAACACAACAATATGCTCAAGCTATCTCCGATTGCAAAAAGGTCTTAACGGTATTACCGAATAATGAAACGGCCTATTTTTATACAGCTATTGCGCAACATAATCAATCAAAATTGGATAGTGCAATCCTCAATTATGGCTATACTCTTAAACTTAATCCAAACAATACCCAAGCTTACTACAATAGATCACTCGCTAATAAAGCAGCTAAAAATTACCAAGCAGCCATTCAAGATGCGCAAAGTGCGGCAAAGGCAGGTTTTCAAATACCGCCCAATTATATTCAAGAACTTCAGGGATTAGTAAATAAATAATATAATTTTGCAGTTCATGCGCCCGTAGTTCAACTGGATAGAATACCAGATTTCGGCTCTGGGGGTTGAGGGTTCGAATCCTTCCGGGCGCACTAAGAATCAAAATCATTAATTTGAATTCAGTCGAATTGGAATGCCTTTTTCGATTGTTGAAGAATGTGACTTTGATTCAGAATTAGGCAATGCAAGTCAATCATTTCTACAGATTTAATTTTAAAACAAAAAATCCTAATCCTTTAAACAGGATTTCAGGACCATGTCCGTGTATCTCTATAGACAAATGGCCAAAGGACCAAGAGAATAAGCACTTGAGACATCTAATAAGTTTTGATGCCACAGGTATTGATTTCAATTTTAAGAAGTATGCTGATAGTATTTTAAGCATCTTCTATTCTGATCGATTTCATGAGGACGGAGGTTTTGTTCTTCATGAAACGCAGCGTACAAACATTAATGCTGTTAACAAAGAACTTCCTCAAGAGTTATCAGGAAAATATGACATGCTCAATAAAGGTTTACCCTTTGAACTTGAGCAAGATGATCAATATTCGCTTGAACAAATCGAATTGGGTTTGAAAAACAGCGATGATGTTGAATGGCTGGAGGATGATAAGCTTAATATATCAATTGGAGGTTTTCCATTTTTCTTTCAAGGAGATGAAACACCAATTGTAGAAAAAAAGCGTGCTCATTTCATCATGCAATTTGACCTTACCCATCATGAGATTTTCGAGCTTATGTTTGGAGGTGATTATGCGGTTTTTTTATTCAGTGATGATAATGGAAACATCATAAGTGTTGGACAACAATAGATACATATCGAGGGCATCTTGCCTTATGAGGTTTTTTATTCCAGCCTTTCTACTCATGAACACTGCAGTGACAGCTAGCTGTCCTTTTGAAGCTTTGATATTTACAAAAACCGTGGGATTTCAGCATTCATCTATTCCTGATGGCATCGCTATGATTAGTGATTTAAGTTTGTCTCATGGTTTTACGGTAACACAGACGGATAATGCTGATTATTTTCATCCAGACAGCTTGATGAAATTTGATGTAGTCATCTGGTTAAGTACTACAGGTGATGTTTTAGATTCCGCACAACAAACTGCGTTTCGCAATTATATTGAAACTGGAGGGTCTTTTATTGGCATACATGCAGCTGCCGATTGTGAATATAACTGGCCTTGGTACGAAGAGTTGGTAGGTCGATGGTTTTCAAATCATCCCGCTATTCAACCAGCGATTTTAGACGTCCATGATGGACATACACATCCGTCATCACAGCCACTTCCTTCTTCTTGGTCGAGAACGGATGAATGGTACAATTTTCAGACTCCATTTCCTGATAGTTTGGAGGTTGTACTCACAGTTGACGAATCCACATACAACGGTGGTGATATGGGTGCTTTTCATCCTATTTCATGGTATCATGAAAATCTAGGGGGAAGATCTTTTTACACTGCAATGGGTCACACATCGAATAGCTACACAAATGACACATTATTCAAAGCACATATCTTAGGAGCTCTATTGTGGGCAGCTCACTGCTCAGTCACGAATGTGTCGCTAGAAAGTTCCCAACCAGACAAGATACTATATCCAAATCCTGTTTCAGAAAATCTTCATATCAAAGGATTCCCTATAGGAATACCAATCTCGATTTACAATTTGAATGGGACCTTGGTCAAATCTGACCTTACCAAAGCCACAACAGAAATATCATTTGATGATCTTCCAGCAGGTATTTATTTAGTGAAAATTCAAGAAAGACTTCATTCAATTGTTAATTATTCAACTCGGTAATCAAACAAATAACATTGCCAATTTCAAGTCTTCAAATGAATACTCTCCCT
>JALEGO010000173.1 GCA_022763165.1 Flavobacteriales bacterium | reverse complement strand
GGGTAAGAGGTGGGGCTTTGGTCCATATAAAATAGTGACAAACACAAAGACTTTGGCGGGAAATTTGGCTTGTTTTATCTCGGCTTACATTCTTTGTGCGGGCATAGGTTACATGGAGTTTAGAGAAATCATAAACCCTTTTGGTGCAGCTGCAATTGTGGCATTTATTGCCACTGTAGGAGAAGGAATTACAAGCAGGGGCTATGATAATGTAGTAATTCCATTGTCCATTACTGGAACACTTTTGGTGATGAGACATATGGTTGATAGTGGTATGATATGAGAAAATGGTATTGAGTGAGGGATAGAGCGGAAATCCTTTTGTTTATCAGTTTAGGTCCCTGAGCTCAGTCGAAGGGCCGGTCTTTCGACAAGCTCAAGGACCTCCAAAACGATTAGCGACTAGGCTTGCCTGAATAACAAAAGATTGCAGCGATAGCTCGACTCCATTTTTTGAATAAAAATGGAGGCACTCCCAAATAAAAATAGAAATGGAAATCTACAAAACGAAAGACATACGAATGGAGGGAGGTAGCGCTTCAATATATGAGAATCCATATTTATCATTTGAAGGCATGCCCATTGTTACATTTGGTAGTTTCAAAGCCTATACTATAGAAACAGCAAAACAGTTGATTTTGGAAGTTGAAGCTGAAGTGAGAAAAAAGAAAGAAAATTGCTTTCTAATTGGTCCTATGAATGGATCTACTTGGGATGATTATCGTTGGCCTTTGCATTCGGAGAAGCCTTATTTCTTTATGGAATCTGTGCATGAAAATTTTTATCATGATGCCTTGAAGGGATTAAACTTTGAAGTTATCGGTAAATATGCGAGTAACCTCCAAAAACAAACGGGCATTGATCATTCTTTTTTGGAAGCTAAAAGGTTGGAACTAAAATCCCAAGGCTATTATTTAAAAACTGGCATTTATAGTCTGAACGTTCCTTTGTCTAAAGTCTTATCTGAGATAGCAGAAATGAGCAATGTGGCTTATCAAAACAATTTCTTATTCTCACCTTGTACTGTCGAATATTTTGTAGCGAAATATGAAAAGATCCTTCCAATGATTGACTCAAGTTTGATTCAGTTGTTGTTTGATAGTAATGATGAATTAAGCGCTTATTTGTTCTCATTCAAAGACCCTGTGTTAGATCAAACCTTAGTGGTGAAAAGTCTTGCTAAAACTCAAAGTTTGGAAATCAAAGGAGTAGCGAAATATCTTATATATGAATCTTGCGATTCATATAAGCCTAATCAAATCATTCATGCCTATATTCATCAAGGCAATGCTGCCAGTTTAACAGTTTCGAAACAACTGGATATAGAGGTTTACAGGAAGTATATGCTTTATGGAAAGGAAATCTGCATATAATATCATTAAGGTCCTTGAAAAACAGGTTGAACTTCATCCTGACCAGGTTGCCTTATCTTTTAAAGGGAAAGAAATTACGTATTCCGAGCTGTGGCGATCCATTGAAGCCAAGGCGAGGGAATTGAAATTAAAAGGTATTGGAAAAGGGGACAGAGTATTGGTGTTTGTGCCATTCAGTATTGAATTATATATTAGCATACAGGCAATTTTTTATATTGGTGCCGTTGCGGTATTTGTTGATCAATGGGTGAACCTTAAGCGACTGAATGTTTGTTGCCAGTTGGCTAAATGTAAAGGGTTTATTTACAATTATAAGACGGCATTTCTGAGGCTCGTTTCAAAAGGGATTCGAAACATTCCTGTAAAGGTCAGTGCAAGGATTAAGCTTTCCAAAGCCAGGCTCTTTGTAGAGGATATGGATAAGAAGGATGAGGCCTTAATTACATTTACTACCGGAAGCACTGGTATTCCGAAGGCGGCCATCAGAACGCATGGTATTTTAGAAGCACAATTTAACAGTCTGTCAGATAAAATTGGATCCAATGCCAGTTCTAAATCTTTCATTGGTCTTCCAATAGTAGTTTTGTGTGAACTGGGCGTTGGTGCAAATGTTTGTCTTGAAAACATCAAAGTAAAAGACCTGAATGCAAAAGAAGTAATTAAGCAAGAACAGTTTTTAGAAGACAATGATGTGGAAGTTATTTTGCATTCCCCATTTTACCTCCGAGCACTTTGTGAAAAGTCATCCAGAAAATTGCCCAATGTCAAAAGAATTCTAACGGGTGGAGCGCCAGTGTATCCGAAGGATGCCCAGATGATTTCTGAAAAATTCCCAAACGCAGAATTTACCATCGTCTTTGGCTCTACAGAAGCAGAACCTATCTCAAGTGTGCAGTCCGTTGAACTCGTTGAAAATGAACAAAACTTAAAGGAGGATGGCCTCTTGGTTGGAGCCATTCACCCAATCTGCCAATTGCGAATTGTAAAAAGACATTCAGGATCAATTAAAGTATTGAATCGAGCAGCATTTGATGAGCTATGCATGCAACCAGGAGAAGTTGGTGAAATTGTCGTAGCAGGCCATCATGTAGTTGAGCATTATGTTGATAATGAAAAGGCGTTTGAGGAGAATAAAATCCTGGTAGGGAATACCATTTGGCACCGGACTGGAGACGCAGGAAGACTCATAAACAACAAGCTTTATTTAATGGGGCGCCAAAAACAACTCTTTGAAGTCAACAATCAGCTAGTATCACCATTTATTTCAGAATATTTGTTATCTCATTTTCACGGCTTAAAAGAAGGGACTATACTTCAAAAGAGAGATGGCATATTTGCATATGTTGTCCCTATTAAAGCGCAAAATACTTCCAAACTCCAAGCAGAATTAAAGTCGAAATTCACTTATTTAGATGAAGTAGTATTCTTGAAAAAGTTGCCTAAAGATCCGCGACATAATTCTAAAATTGATTACGGTAAGCTGCAGTGATCTCAAAAATCTATAAGCATTGAAGTGTTGAGAATTGATTCTAGTTCCCGCAATCACCCTCTTCTAGCAATTCACCATTGGAAGCATAACTTTTCCATGTGTTGATTTGCTGGTCTTCCTGAAAGTCTCCTTCAAATTGTACTTGATTGTTCGCATCTTCAAAATAGAACTTCCAAAAACCAACTCTTTGACAGTCTTCATAATGTCCTTCTTCTCTTAAGTTTCCATTATCATAATAAACCTTCCAGAAACCACTGATTTTCCCATCATCAAAATTTCCTTCCTTGGTAAGATTTTCTGAACTATTGTAAAACTTCCAGAATCCCTTTTTAACTCCATTTTCGTAAGTCCCCTCTGCAATTTTGTTTGAATCTGAATCGTATTCTACAGTAAAATTGTTGAGACTCATATCTAAAACCGGTTCGGAGCAATTCAATTCTACCAAATTTGGGGTGGGGCATTCACCTTTTGTATCCGAATCCTCTTTTTTACAACCAATAGAGCATAAATACAGAACAAAGAATAATGAAAAATGTATGAATCGAGCTTTGAACATGATCACCGAGTTTAAGCGAATTTAGAATTTAATCTCGAAAAGGTGTTGTTTGACGTTTTTAGTCCAGTGTAATCGCCTACAAATTCGGTCGTCTCAATTTCATCAATCTTCTGAAGATTAATAATTTTGCCATGTCATGAGAATAATACTCCTAATTTTTCTATTAACCTTCAAGCTGGCTGCTCAGAACGATATTTATCATCAGGAACTGGCTAAGAAGTTAGACTCCGAAGAGGTGTTTCCTTGGGGCGTTGCGTCTGGAGATCCTGGTTACAATAAGGTTGTTTTATGGACCAAAGTGAATCCAAATTTTGCAACCAAAAATTCAAAAGTTGGTTGCATAGTTGCTACTGATTCTACTTTGAAAAATGTGGTTCACTCCAGTACCTTCATTGCAAACGCTGACAGTGCTTATACCATTAAAATTCATCTTCAAAATCTGCAAGAAAATACCTACTACTATTATCAGTTCTCATTGGGAGATAAATCTTCAGTTATCGGTAGGACCAAAACTTTCGCCCGGAACCCAAAAGAAGTCAATTTTGCGATTGTGAGCTGTTCCAATTATCAAGTTGGAGAGTTTAATGCTTATGGTCATATCGCTAATAGAAAGGATATTGATGTTGTTGTACATCTTGGGGATTATATCTACGAAGGTCTATTGTATAAACCTGAAAGTAAGAGATCGCAAAAGGAAAAGATACGTGAACATGTGCCAGAGGGGATTTGTTATAATTTGAAAGATTATCGTAGTAGATATGCCCAATACAAATTGGATGAACAACTTAAAAAGTGCCATCAGCTTTACCCTTTTATAAATATATGGGATGATCATGAGTTTTATAACAATCTCAATGAAGATCAGATGAAAAAATCAAATTCAAGATTTCAAGCTGGTAGACAGGCCTATTTTGAATGGTTGCCAATAAGTGATGCGAGTAAGGAACATATTTACAGGAAATTTGAATTTGGCGGTTTGATAGATTTATGGATGTTGGATGGAAGAACAGAAGGCCGCTCCGCGCAAGTTAAGTTTCCATCCGATGAAAAATGGGAAGCTTCAGATCGAAGTATGCTTGGAAAGCTGCAAAGGGAATGGCTGCTTGAAGGCATGAAAAACTCAAATGCAAAATGGAAGTTTTTAGGGAATCAAGTTATGTTTTCTTCTTTAAAAAGTAAAATGGTAGAAAAAAGGAGCCCGGGTGCCTTTATGGATGCATGGGAAGGATACCCATATGAGCGACAAATGATTTTCGATTCTTGGAAGGAAAATAATTTGAATAATATTATTGTCTTGACAGGGGACGTACATACCTCTTGGGCGATTGATTTAACCAGTAAACCGAGAGATTTGGATTTCTACGATCCTAAAAATAGTAAAACAGGTATTGGTGCTGAATTGATAACGCCTAGTGTAACATATTTTAATGCTGACGAGGCTTTGCCTCCAATAGTCGTGAAATTGATCAAAAAGAGTTTTGTAGATCAAAAAGTAAACCGTCATGTGCAGTTTGCCGACATCACAAATCACGGTTATATGAGTCTCAATGTAAAGCCTGATGTTTTAAATGCTGAATGGCATTTTTTTAAAACAATCAAGAAGAAGGATTTAAGGCTTAAAAAAGCTGTTAAGTATAGCATAAAGGCGGACGAAAATATATTGACTCGAGATTAGCTAATAATCTTCTTGGGTCCATTGTATTCTGGGATCAAGTTTATCTTCTTTAAGCCATATTATGAGGGCATTAAGTCCTTTTTGTCTTTTTATAAAATGGTGGTTCTCGAAATCTGTCCATTGTTCAAACATTACAGACTTGAATCCTTTTTGTCTGATTTCAATGTTTGTTGATATTTGATTTGAACCCAACTGGGAATGGATGAGAATACAGTGCTCTTGGTTCAAGCCAATTAGAAACGAACTGTCAACATTTTCCTTTTCTATTATAAAGCCCATCATACAAATGCCATCCTTTTTATTTTCATTCCAAGAGTTTTCCAAATGAATAATTTGATTGTAAATGACTTTGGGATCATTGTGAGTCATTTTATCTTTCCAAGGGAATTCTTGTAGAGGGTAGCTTATTTTCATGTCTTATTGGATCACCATTTTACTGATGGTAACATCTCTTGATATTTGTAGTAATATTCAACGATTTCAAGGGCTTTCTCCATGCTCCATAGTTTATCTTTTGTTGTTTGAAAGCCTTGATCTGAAGTCCATATTTTTATTTCTGTAGTGTCATCATCGCTTTCATGATGGGCTTCAAACCAATTCCCTTCGTTGTCTACCACTTGAATATGAAAAATATTGTCTCCACCTGTGATTGCCATGCAGTTGGCATCGGGAATCTCCCTGTTTTGAAATATCCAGAGTATGGGTTGAAAATAGGGATCCATATTTTTAATTGCGATCTTTGTGGTTTGTAAAGTAGGTTTGAGGCGCCTAACAGTATCACAGTTTCTGCCGCCTTTTTCATAGTTCACAATATCAATAGCGTCAATCATATTCTGTGTTTTGATAATCTTAGTTTGATTAGAAAAATGACATAGATTATTGTTGAAATTAATAGACTCGATATCAAAAGCAGGAAAGTCCCCAACATGAGAGATGTGCCACAATCAATTTCTAAAAGATTCAGTCTTCTGTTACCAAAATAAGAATAACAGTAAGTTGACAATGCCTGAAATAATAGTGTCAACAAGAAGGATATTAAAGCATGATAGTATTCTTTAAAGAACCCCTTTCGCCAACCTATGAACAAGCAGAGAGGCATAATGATAATATTCAAGGTGAAAATGATGGCAATAATAAAATCGTACATAAGTTATCCTTACCTGAAGGGTTTATGTTTCTTCATTTTTTCATAAAACTTAGCGCAGATCAGGACAAAATTTCTTGAATTTGTTCAAGATGCTTATTCATAAGCCTGTCCCATGTGAAATCCTGTAATGCTCTCTTTCTTGAATTTATGGACAATTGATCCCATAATTCATCCTCTTCGAATAATCTTATAATTGCCTTTCCAAATGTATCAGGAGTGTCTTGTATGAGCATTTGTTCTTTTTGCAAGCTCAGACCTTCAGCTCCAATTGAAGTGGTAACACAAGGAATGCCGCGATACATACCATCCAAGACCTTGACCTTTATTCCACTCCCAAAGCGTAACGGAACAACATATGCCCTTGATTGATTGTAATAATCTTCTAAATCATCAACAAATCCCAATAAATTCACATTCTTCAATTTATTGGCTCTATTCTGTAATCTTGTATCAGCTCCCTTACCGATAATGTTAAAGACTGCATTAGGTTTTTGAGATAAAATGCTCGGCCAAACATCATCTAAAAACCAACATAAACCATCAACATTTGGCTCCCAGCTCAAAGTTCCAATGTAAAGAAGGTGTTTATTATTGGGTCTCTCTAATTCAGGTAGCGCCAGCATGGTGTCATTCCCTAAATGATATGTCGGGTGGCATTTCGTGCCATCCACCCCAACGTTAACCAATTTCTCTATATCGTTAGGTGCAGCCCATATGTAGTCGGCTTTGTTACAATAATTTTGCTCAGCTTTTTTAACCCTCTGAGCTTCCTTTTGCAAGACAATTTTCTTAGCAGGATTACTTTGATGCATTGCTGCTCTTTCCCATAAAATGTATTCGGCATTGTGCTCGTGAAACACAATCTGTTGTTTTTTGCTTGTATGTTCTAAGACATATTGAAACATTTCATAGTGATCAACAAAAATCAGATCGTATGCCTCATAGTTTTGATCAATCCAATCCTTAGCTGGTGCGTGAAAATTCCTAAAAATATTTAGAGAGTCAGATTTCAAATAACTCATCAAAAGGGTCTTTATTGACCTTGGAATGTCACTTACAAAGGCTTGGAGCTGGTTGATGTTTACAGCGTTCTTTAATCCTTGGATTTCTGATTGCTCAATAGACTTCACAAAACATACTAAGTCAACCGAGTAATGCAATCCCAACCTTTTAAGAAGTTGGAAACTCTTATGTGTGCCGCCACTGTTTGGCGGGAAAGGCAATTCCGTTGTTAAGAATAGAATTTTTTTGGACATAGAATCTTAGGGCAAAGTAAAGTAAAACGGACTTGCCCCAATAATGTTTGATGAATAAATAAAAATATGAAATATTAGGCTTTTTTCTTAATTAATTAAAAATTATAATTTCGTTTTGGGAATTTATTTTTAAATAAATCAGAATATAATTTGATTCAATATTTAGTTTCATTAATTTTAAATCGCTTTGATTTTATTTAAGAGTAACATTTCCCTCGAAGACCAACCTGAACTACTCTTTATAAAATGGAGACTTACAACATGAAGATTAAATCTTACCTCTTTGTCATGCTCGTTGTGGCTTTTTGTGCTGCTGGGTGCAAAAAAGACAAAGTTCTCGAAACAGTTCCGGATAATAATGTTCCTGACTACGATGGTGTTGCTACTGTCATTGTTGAAAATTATGTCAACAGAACTTTCATTGACTTAATAGGTAGAGAACCACTAGATATTGAAATGGAGGCTGAGGTAGCCGCTTTAGAAACTGCTAGTTTAAGTGCAGAAGCTCGATCTGCATTAATTTCCAAATTGCAAACAGATATTACACCGAGACAAGGGGATTCTTCCTATCAATACGCTTACTACATCAGGTTTAAGGAATTAGTCATGGCTAGAATGCTGGAGGGTGCTTCTGATGGTGCTATAGATGGCTTTTTGGGGCCAATATTGTTTGGAGCCATGATAGATTCAATCAATGGGGATTGGAACAGCTATAATGAGAAGATGGCAAGAGCGCAGAAGTTAATTGATTTAAAAACCATTCATACGGACTATCTAGGATCTTCAGTAACCATTAGAGAAATTTTCAGAAGAACAATTGACAATGAAGTGTATGATGAGATTAACATGAATAGTTTCAATTTCATCAATGCCTGTTTTGATGATCTTTATGATCGATTTCCTTCTTCAGAAGAATTTAATCGCTCTTATGAAATGGTTGAATTTTCGAATGCCTCATCCATATTTGGTCAGTCTGGAGCAAACAAGGATGAATACATGGATATTGTAACGAGTACAGATGAGTTTTACGAAGGGGTGATCCATTGGCAATTTAATAGTCTATTGGCGAGAAATGCCACTTCAGCAGAAATCTTCAAACTATTACCTCAATTCAAAAATGATTTAGATGTTCAGTTTATTCAATTAGAAATTATGAAAAGTGATGAATATGCGAATTTTGACTAAAATATTGCCTTTCATTTTTTGTCTTTCCTTGCTCTCTTTTTCATGTAAAAAGAAGGAAAAGGATTACCATTTCGAAGTAAATGAAAATGGGGTATATCCACCAAATGCAAAGAAAAACAAACTCAAAACCAATGAGCAATGGGTTTCCATTTTGTATACCAACTTATTTCAGAAGGCCCTTTCAGCAAACGATGTATACGATATTGCCAGAGTGATTGAATCTATTGGTGATAAAGAAATTGCTCGAGAAGTAATCATTAGCAATTTCATGAATGAAGCTGATGTGATCATTCCTTCTAATACAGAAATGAGAGCTGACCTGGATTACTTTATCATTGAAACTTACAAAAGGTTTCTTGTTAGAGAGCCAAGTGAAGCGGAGAAGGAATATTTTAGAAATTACATCACAGCTAATAGTAATGTGACTGCGGAAATGGTGTATTTCTCATTTGCATTGTCTAACGAATACCTCTATTACTAATCCTGCACCTATGAAAAGAAGATCATTTATTAAGAAAGTCGGATTGACTGCTGCTGCTTCCACTGTGGTACCATACATATTGCCTTCTGGTCGTTTGTTCGCAGAAACAGGAGCGAAACTTGTGGATCACGTAGTGTATGTATTGTTTGCTGGTGGCTTGCGTCAACAAGAATCTATTTTGCAAAGATATCTTGATGATAGTCAGCCCTCTGAAACTACTCCAGGTAACATCATGTATAATCTGCTCAATGGAGCAGCTCCAGCCAATAAAATTGCTTATGGTACAGGACAGGGCGGGATCAATCCAATTCCACAAGTCCTTGCTCAGACCTTAGAATCTCAGGGCACTACATTTCGGGAGATGAATGCACTCTCCAGAGGTCATTATGGAGGATTAAACAACTTGCTACAAGGTAGTACTGCTGCTTCTCAAGGTTTAAAGAAAAAACCATTAAACCCTACCATTTTTGAATATTTAAGAAGACATGGTGGTTATAAAGCTACTGATGTTTGGTTCATTGGTAATGGTATTGGAAATTCTATTCCTCTGCTTAACTACAGTGAGCACCCAGAATATGGTGCGAAATACGGTGCCAATTTCTTTGCTCCAAATATTACCTTCGGTGAAGATGGTCAAAAATGGTTGGCTGATGCCAAGGTTTATCACCCAGAAGATGAGTTAGAGCCAATAGATCAAATGAAACTTTTCCTGGATAATTCATTTAAGAATTATGGTGTTGCCTTAGATTCATTGGGAAATACTTTTGAAGAAAAGCAGAACATTAAAGCTTTCATGGAAGAAATGTTCTTCAAAACTCAAGGAAACGCGATTTCACATCCTCCTGTAGCCGAGGGCGGAGATTCAAGAACAATAGGATATGCCTGTGAATTGATGAAATGGTTTAAGCCTGCACTGACAGTTGTAAACTTAAGTGGAGTCGATTCTTGCCATAGCAGTTTTACTGGATATATTAAAGCCTTGCACAGGGCAGATCATGCGGTAGGATATATGTGGGATTTCATCCAAAGTCAAATCCCGGAGATGACCGGTAACACGGCAATCGTAATAGCTCCAGAGTGTGGTAGAAATCTTGATCCGAATCCTATTATTGATGAAAATAACTGGGTCTCCTATGATCATTCTGATAATAACTCTTTAAGAGTTTTTGGAATGATGGCAGGTCCAAATATTCCCAATTCATTAAGCATTGGTTCCGAATCAAATCCGATCGGACAGATTACAGATTGTGTGCCCACAATTGGAGAATTGCTCGGAGTAAAAGCGCCCATTACATCATCTGGTTTTCTGGCTTCAGGAACCATGTCGTTATTTGATAGAATCTAATATTGTATGAAAACAAAATCCTTTATCTATATCACATCTTTGCTGTTGATCATCTTGATTGGCTTGTTTTCATGCAAGAAAGATACAGATGACTTTGTCAACCCTTATGATCAGAACAATGTGATCCTAAACCCAGTTGATACAGCAGAAATTCCAAGTGAGAACTTTGCTTATTTGCATGAAAAAGTTTTTCTACCCACTTGCGCAAATTCTGGTTGTCATGATGGGACTTTTGAGCCGGATTTTCGCACCATATCAAGTACTTACAATACAACCGTCAATCATTCTGTGATCACAAATGATCAGAGTGCATCCTTTCAATATCGAGTAAAACCTGGAAGTTCGAGCGAATCTTTATTGTTTGTGAGATTAGAGACTTTTTTGCCCAATACTTCTGGAATAATGCCTTTGGAAGTCGAACCCGAATCTGATTGGCCTGAAAAGAAATCAGAGTATATCGCAGCAATTAAAGCATGGATTGATGGTGGTGCCAAATATATTGATGAGTAGGTTTTTAGAATGTAGAATGTGGAATGTGGAGCAGTACATTAAATGATTTAGAATATTGATTTAAAAAAGCAATGTGTCAGGGGGAGTAGCGACATCCTCTTTTAGCTAAAAGAGATATAGCGGATCACCCGACTCGATTTTCCAAGAATTGGGAAATAGAGAGACACCATAAAATAAATGAAACGAATTATTATCATAACCTTGACTGTACTCTTTTTTCTTGCTTGCAAGAAGAAGAAAAATGAAGTCGGAAACACTCCGCCTACGATTGAGTTGATCAATACAAGTCCTTTGGAAGTTGTTCAATTTGATTCTGTGGTCACCATTCAAATAAAATACATTGATCCTGAAGGGGATGT
>JALEGO010000172.1 GCA_022763165.1 Flavobacteriales bacterium | reverse complement strand
GGAAGAGGTACCGTGAGCACCACTAGAAGCAAGTCCTTGAACCAATTGAAGGACTCTTTCCATGGAGTTCAAAGAATAAGGCGCTACAATATCATAAGATTGGGTTACCTCATCTATTAAAAGAGAAGGAGTAGGTACCCTTGACCCTCTTTTAAAGGCACTATCACTTAAGAAAACAAATGGCTGAGGCTTTGGAGACAAACCAAAAACATCAGCAACATCCTCATAATTTCCAATAGGTTCTGTTATACAATGAAGTTCACCTGTTGAGCTATCTTCTACTAAAAGACTTAAGGAAGCTAACACAATATTGGTACTGCATGGCCTTCCTTGGCGACGATCATCTAGCCTTTCAAACAAAGCAAACTCTTGGCGCGCTAAGTCCGTGTGAATGGGATCTAGGGCAATTTTCTTTCCTCGTATCTCTCCATCAAAGGACTCACGCCAAAACCAACCTTCATTAACTGCACAAACGTTCGTGCTTAATAAGACAATTAAAAAATAAGATTTTAAAATGTAAAGTATTTTCATAATCTACTGACCCACAACTTCAGGAGAAGATCCTGGAATAGCACTATCATCCCATTTCCATCCAAGCCTCTCTCTTGCTGAAAAATGGCACCTCGTAGCTGCTTCTTCTATAAGCCTCATCCCTTCCTCTGGTTGGCCTAACTCTTCCATAAGCAGACCCCAGTCATAATAACCACTAGCACTGCCAAGGTTTGCGGCATATTTAAACCACCAAAGTGCCTTCTTTTTATTTTCTTTTACACCTCTCCAACTATGCCAATAGTAAAATCCTATTGTATCAGCGTCTTCTCCCTTTCCTTCCCGAGCCTGTCGATAAAGATGTTGTAAATTTTCAATTTCCTCTTTCAAAGCAAGAGGAGAGAGATCATTGAGTGGATTATTGTCATCTATTGAACTTTCATCTGGGGATAAAAGTTCTGCCCTCTTTTTTTCATAATATTGTTTGTGAACAAGAGAGACAAGGTCACTAATTGTCTCTAAGTCTGGCCTCCCCTCTAAAAGAACGATCCATTTCCTTTCTTCAAGGCATTTTTCAGGAATCCAGATTAATTTTTTTAAATGATCTTCTTTTAACCCCGCAAAGAAAGACTTTGATTCAACTGTAGCTGCAGGATTTCTAACGATATTTAGATATTGAAAGGCCTCTCTCTCTAAAATTTCTTTAAAAGAGGGAAGTCCTTGAGAGCCAATTTCATTGTAAGATAGGTCTAACTCTCTTAAAGCAGGTAACTTTCCACTTTTCCATAAAGTTTCCCTGAGAATGCCTACTCCAGTATCACGAACATAATTGTGGCTTAAATCAAGAAATTCTATATCTGAATATTTCTCATCTAACACTTCTTGAGCAACGTCGCTAACGACTTTAGGTCGGCGAGATTGATAGAAATGTGCAAAACTATCATCCTCAATCCTTGATTGATGATAATCTAAGTGTTTTATGGCAAAGCACGACGTCCCTGCTAAGAGTAGACTGACTAAGGCACAGCTAGACATGATGAAATTCATTTTTTTCTCCTGCTCATTAAAATCATTAAAAATATAACAAAAATATTAATATTTAGTCAATGAAATAACCATAATAAATAAAAGTGCTCTCCACAGGACCTGTAAAGCTCATAATTTTTTTACCACCTTCCCCTAATTCAGAAATTATTTGATGAAACCAAGATAATTCACAGATTTCATTGCCACGCAAATCAATTTCAAGGAGTGATGGTAAGGCTACAACTCGTTTTAATGCACTATTAAAACTCTCATCTTCTGCAGCCTCTTTATAGATTAGATTGTAAGATAAATCTAATCTTTCCAAATTGTTAGCATTATCAGCAACAAAGCTCAGAATTTGAGTAGCTCCTCTTATAGAAATATTGTTTCCGCTGAGATTAAGAACTGTATGTTCTGTAAGATCATTCTTAGCCGTAATATCCTCTATGACCTGAGTAACGGAGAAAGGCTTAGGGTCGCGTATGCCACTCGCAATTTCATCATCCACTATGCCTAGATCTGAGTATTTTAAAGCCTGCAATGGACTCACAAGAGTTAAGAATCCCAAGGCCATGTAGAATCGTCTATCCATAATGAATCCTCCAAGTTTATTTAACTTAGAAAGTATCACATCTTAAGACCTCTGCACAACTTAACAAAGAAATGATAAAAGAGAAGATGCATACTAAAAAATCTTAAGTGGAGACTACTATGAAATACAAAATAGTGTTCTATTTGATGGCCTTGTTTCTTGCTCTCAGCTTAAACAGCTCAGCAGCAGTTGGCAGCACTTTGGATGGAACAAAGGTTGTGAGTGATGAAGACGCCGAATGGCTTGAAGATGAAGGTTATACCTCAATGAGCAAATTCATTCGACAAACCCGCGCTTTAGATCCAGAAGAACTTACAGAGGTGGATACTTTAGATTTACATAGTACCCTACTTTGCACATCGGGGCTCAGAATGATTGCTGAAGACTTGCTTCCCTACCTACCTAATCTTAATATTCTGAACCTTCGTATTAGCGAATTACAAAATGACGAAGATCTGGAACTTCTTGCTTCCATTCTTGAGAAATATAATAGTCTTCGGTATATTAACATTGTTGGTAATGACATTGCTGACAAGGTGTTCTCTTTTGTACAAGCCCATGAGGGTCAGAAAGAATTAACTGATAACTTCCAAAAAAAGGTTGTTTTTTCTTTTAAAACACTACTAGAGGATCAATTCCCCAGAGTTGAGCGAGAACATTACAAAGAGTGGTATCAAACACACATAAAATACTATAGTACAAACTATTATCTTTCGACTTGGCCTTAGTGCATTTTTTAATTGAAAAATATAAATGGCAAGAGAGAATTTTATGTTAAAAAATCATTTTATAGAGACATGTTTAGTTTTGTAATCAGCTTCAGAGCAATAGACAAAAGACTTTATAAAACAGAGCTTGAAGGAAAAATATGAAGAAAGCCATACTTTTCACACTCTTGATAAGTCGTATGGATTTATTACCAGACCAAAGATCCATTACCAAAATCAAGTTATCTTGGACCGCCCAGAGGAGAATTAATATGATAAAAATTGTTAAGTGGACCGCAGGTGCCGTAATTTTCTTTTCTCATTTAAATCAAGTATCTTGTTATAATCCTCAGTTGCTTGATTCGATTGCAGATTCATTCAACGAACGTCTATACGTTAAAGCCCCTATTTCAATTAAACAGATCCAGGAAAATTTATCTTTTTTAGAAGATGAGGATACTCTCCACATTTCAGAGTGTGCTCAAAAAAATATTTTTGAGTCATCCAAGTCAAAAATAGAAAATAGGGATAATGAATTTAGTACCTTTTATTATAATTGCAAAAAAATTTATGATTCCAACGACATAATAGACCCTGTTACTCAAGCTGCTGTTCAGATGATGTTTGAAAGAGTTTTTCAGAAGCATGAGCAACATTTAAACCTGTTATCTTCAATGAGCCATTTATTGCCAACGAAAGTTTCCTTTCCTCTTGATTCGGGCCTTAAAGGAATGACTTTTTCTTATCAGGAGAGCTCCTCAATCCATTAGATCAACAAACCACTCGGCAAATTCTTTGTTTACTTTTTGAGGGGTCTTTTGAAGAGAGTGAAGGTAAACTTC
>JALEGO010000171.1 GCA_022763165.1 Flavobacteriales bacterium | reverse complement strand
TACCCTGAAGAGAAGAATGGATATGTAGAAATACTATTAAGTGGAGCGGGAAATCAAGTGGATCAAGATGTGTGGAGCAATACCATGGCGCAACAATGGGGCATTTGTCTCTCTACTGGCACTGCAACGCATGACATCACCAATTTGTTTAACCAATATGCCTACAATGACGCATGTCCCTCAGGCTTTCAATGTGAGGTAAGAATACCAATGTATGAACTCAAAACTCAGTTTGGCATAAACTATGGCGATCCAATTTATATCTCAGGATTCATTCTTGATGAGAACCATAGTCTAACTGTTGGCCTTAAAACTTTTAAAGAAGAGGCAGGCAATGTCGATGTTGGGGGTATTCGAGTCGAAAAAACCTTTACAGATGATAAAAACGGAAATGTTATCACCAAAAATTTCAATTATAATACAAGTGATTTGGGTTTTTCTAGTGGTGTTGTTATTGGTGAAAAGAAGTATGTGCGGAAACAGCTCAATCCATTTGGTGACTATACAGCCATTATGAACCCAGGTGGTGATCCTTGTGGTGATCACAGTTGTACAAATCAAAGGAATATGTATTCTGACAATTCTGTGGTTCCTTTAGAAAGCACGCTTGGAAGTCATATAGGCTACGTGGTTGTTGAAGAGTATCAGGTGGGTAATGGAAAAACAGTATGTCAATATCGAGTCAGCTCGGGAAATACTGCTGGTATTTTTGATTATCCCATTCCATCTTGGTCCCAATCGGATCTTTTAAATGGTCGATTAGAAAATGAGAAAATTTTTGATGAAAGTGGGAACCTAGTCAAAGAAGTGACATTTAAATATTCTCTTAATCAAACAAAAAGTCTGAATCTTCAGTCTATTTATTCAGGTACTTCAACGCCCTGTATTCCTGCAGTTATTGGTGATGTTAATTGGGGTGCTGATCAGGCTTTACTTGAAGTTTATGCAAATTTAGATGCATGTATTTCATTTGATGGAGGACAAACCTGGACGTACCAACCTGAGTACTATCTGATATTACAGAATTATCAGTTAAAAACTGGATATGTGGTACTAGACGAAAAAACAGAAGTACTTGATGGAGTCACAAAACACATTACTTTTCAATATGACAATCAATGGCGTCATGGTAATCCAACTGAAATTAAAGCTCAAAATAGTGATGGTGTTTTTGGTATAGAAAAGTTTGTTTATGCAAGCGAATTAGAGATTACAGCTAACCCTTGGAATTGGCAGGAAGAAGCTTTGGAGTATATGAATCAAAACAATATTAACCTTCCGATCGAAACCTCACAATGGATAAAGAAGCCAGGTCAAACCGAGAAGTGCATAAATAGTGCATTAAAACTTTATAAAAAATCCAACCAAAACTTGATTAACTTATCTCGTGTATGGACAACTGAATTTACAACTCCATCTGTAGATTTTGAGCAAGTAAAAATTTCTTCTTCTGGCGGATTTTTGGAAAAGGATCCTGCATATCAAACTCACGGAGAGAATGTTCCAGTAGTTCAGCTACATCACAATAATCATGGAAATCTGGAGACACAAACCTTGGCATTTGGTCAGCCCTCTTGTCTAATTTGGAATGCAGATAATTTTTTCCCTTTGGCAAATGTGGATAATGCGGATATACATGAAGTAGCTTATACAAGTTTTGAATCAACGGATAACGAAGGCGGTTGGACATTTAACAACATGACTTCCAATGTGGCTTTTGCTGGGCTTCTATCCAAGAATTTGAACCAGGGCCCTGTGCAGAAGACATCCTTATTTAAAGGAAATTATTTGATTTCTTTTTGGCAACGATCAGGAGTGGTAAACATTGTTGTAAATGGAAGCGTTGTGGCTTCTTTTAACGGTACAAACAATTTCGAGAAAAGACAAATCGAGTTATCACTTCCATTAAACACCAACAATCAGATTGAAGTTTCAGGAACATCTTTGATTGATGAGTTAAGACTATGCCCTTCGGATGCTTTGATGGCAACAACAGTCTTTGATAAGGACAATGTGATTCTTGCTAAATTAGATGAGAACAACAATGTGATCAGTCAATTTGAGTATGATGATTTTAATAGATTAGGCATTGTTAGAGATATGTTCGGAAACATAATAAAATCATATGAATACGTTTATGACCAAGACATGGGGCTCAGTAGTATCACAACCAAGATACCACGCATCGAAGGAGTAACATCTTTACAGGATTTGGCGAACCTGGATCCTGATGAAATGAGTCATAATGTTCAATACATTGATGGTTTGGGTAGGACATTACAATCAATCAGCGTCAAAGGGTCTCCGTCCAAGAAAGATATTGTCAGTATGTTAAAGTATAACGATTTAGGTAGAATGGATAAGAGCTACCTCTCGTTTACTAGGTTTTCAAATGATGGAAGCTTTTTCCCGAATGCAGAATTACTTCAAAATTTGTTTTACGGAAGTATAAGTGATGCCAAGGCTTATGAGGAGATGGAGTATGACCTTTCACCCCTCAACAGGGTAATTAAGTTAGCAAGGCCTGGATCAAATATGGCAATGGGTTCCGGGCATGAGATAGAAACTGTATTTCGTTCAAATACTCTTAATGAAGTAAGACTTTTTACCTCTTCTGGAGTTAGTACAGGGTTTTATGCTCCCAATACACTTTTCGCTGTGGAAACTATTAATGAAAATGAGCATAAACTTATAACATATACAGATTTAAGAGGAAGAGAAATCTTAAGAGATAATGAGGGCTTTAAGACCTATACTATTTATGATGATTTCGGAAGAAAGAGTTGGGTTGTACCTCCAAAAGCATTGGCTCAAATGGAAGCATCAGGTCAGTACATTTGTAACCTACCTACTATTAACCCAGGTTTATTTTCATATCTATATAATGCTCAAGGGTTGGTTGCACGAAAGAAACTTCCTGGTGCAGATCAGGTTAGGTTTTATTATAATCGTCAGAACCTGCTTGTCAATAAGATTGATGGTAATGATAATCAGCATTTTACAAAATATGATATTTTGGGGCGCCCGATACTTGAAGGCTTGTATCAAGGGAGTGCTTTGCCTGCGAATACTGATGGATTATTTGAATCAGCGACCAGCTCAGGACATGGATACACAACTTCGAACAGCTTCCCAAGTTCAAATATTGAAATTCATAAAGTGACATATTATGATCACTATGATTTTAACAGAGACGGGCAAGAGGATGCAAGTGAATCCCCATTTGCCAGTCAAGATGCGGTCTACGATGATTCAATAGAAGCCATGATGAAAGGCAATGTTACGGGAACAAAGGTTGCGGTGTTCGGCCGTTTTGGAAATGATATTGAGCAATACTTGGCCAAGAGATCTTATTTTAACAATAAAAAGGAATCCGTTCAGGTCATTGCAGAAAATCTTACAGGAGAAGAGGATGTGACGCTTTCAAAATATGACTTTAACGGAAATCTGATCCATGAAAAAGTGCTTCATCGCAGCCAATTTGGAACTTTGCAGTCCACTATTCAAGAGTCAGAGTTTGTTTATGATCATAATGGAAGGGCCCTGAAACACTACATAGGTTTAAATGGTCAACCAAAACAACTTATCTCTAAAACTTCTTACAATGAAAGAGAACAAGTTTCAGCGAAAAGACTTGGTGCTACAAATGAGGCAGAGACTAAGTTTTTGCAAACCGTGAACTATGGGTATGATATCTTAAATAGATTGGTGTCTATTAATAATCCTGACAATTGTGGTGATTCCCACATATCTGTTATAGGAAAAGGAGGAAGAGGTTTAAAGCAGCTTAAAGGAAAGGAAACCCCAGTATCTACGATAAGCGATGACATTTTTGCAATGAAGTTTTATTATGATCAAACGAAAACTGGTTTGTCCATTTCTCCGCAGTTTAATAACAATGTGAGCGCCTTGGAATACAGGGATGGTTGTGATGCACTCAAAAAGGGCTATGGCTTTGTTTATGATAATCGTGATAGACTTGTTTCTGCGCAGTATGCTGCTGCTAACGCGGCATCCGTTTTCTCAAGTGACAATACATATTCATTAGAAAATGTTGATTATGATGAAAATGGAAATATTACAGCACTCAAAAGGAATGGTTTGTCGGGACTTGGAATGGATGATTTAGATTATACAATTGGTCTAAACAATCAGTTGGAATATATAGAAGAACTTGGTGATAAT
>JALEGO010000170.1 GCA_022763165.1 Flavobacteriales bacterium | reverse complement strand
AGAACAAAAAGAAGAAATACGAGGAAAAATTAGAGCTTCGGGCCTAAGTTATCATTGGATTGATTTTGAGGGCAAGCATGAAATATTGGAACAACCACTAAAAGAGCTCAGGACCTTGGTTTAAAGCGGACCTGAGCTCTGTTAATTTCTAGTAAGACCTGTTTCCAGCACCAGTGTATTTACGATCTATATGCGGTTTATCGCTGTACTCTTGAGTGGTTTGTTTTAATTCATTTGTGGTTTGAACTCCAATTTCAAAGGAGAGATGTTCAGTTAAGCCTCCAGATAGATATAACTGTTCGTAAGAATCACTGAAGTCGAAAACCACATCTGTCTGACCAGTTGTGAGGTCTACTGTTGCACTTGCAGGAATGATCTCTGCTATTCCCACTTCTGCTCCTTTTTTGGATTTGGTCAATCCTAATTTTAGTGGAATGATTTTAAGCTCTCCTTCAAGACTTAGGGTTTTGTTGGAAGAGGCTTTAACCTTTAGTTCTATTGATGCCTTTTGAAAGACGGATTGCTTGGACCATTCACGTCCTCCTTCGATTGATATTTCGTCTCCAGCCCATTCTAATGTGACAAATACACCCTCGTCAAGAGATGATCCTGTTGCATTGTCTTCGCCACTGGCTCCCGCTTCTATATAAAACTCAAATGCATCCGAAAGTTTTGGCCCAGAAGATTCAACACTCTGCTGTTGTACGACCGGAATAGGTTGATATATGGCGGTGTCTTTTCCATTTGGGTCAATGAGGTTAGCTGGATTATTATGGACATAGTGGTATGGTGTCCATGATAAGAATTCTTCTGCGAGAGGATCAATTGCGTTCCATCTTGCAATAGAAGGGTCATACCATCGAGCTCCATAATCAAGCCAATTTAAACCAAACTCCGTATTCAATTCTTTGCCATTGTAGGTGTATTGATTTTCCGCCCCGATAACGGCATTCCAGTTGCCCTCCATTTGCATGCCAAATGGATAGTAGTGATTCTCTTGTAGAATTTCTCCATCACTTTTGGAGATCTTCCCATCTGTGTTTAAATCGGCAAATGTGATTCTTGTATTACCTAGATGGTCTTTTAATGTATATTCATATTGAAAATGATTTCCTTGCGGGGTAACCCTACCTTCATTATGGTATATGGCTTCCAGATCGTCATTCAAATATTCAATTCCTCCAAAGTAACGTTTGATGGTCCATTTTTGAGCACCTACTGGCTTGGTGTATTTCGCGAGCTTCGTTCCAACAACATCGTATTGAATCATGATACTGTCTTCCGAATCATAGTTTATGGTGTGAGGTAAATTAAGGTGATTGTAATGCACGTCATAGTGGTGATGATTATCTCGACTTAAATTGCCGTTCAAGTCAAAATCATAGGTAGCTCCTAGCGTGGATGTTTTGAAACCCTTGTTGAAGTTACTGAATTCAGCCACATGTGTCAGCTGATTGTTGTCATCATATGATAAAAGAAGATCGTCTATCAACGTTTGACTTTCCTTTCTCTTAATTGTATTGATATTTCCATTCAAATCATACGATGCATGCATATCATATCTTGCGGTATAATCTACATTAGTTTTTTTGGAACCTTCTGCATAGTAGGCATCCAGTAATTGCTTGTGATTATCATATTCAAATCCATAATATTGAATGCTTTCGCCACATCCGGACTGCCACATGATACCCGCAGTGCATCCATCAAATCTTCCTGAATTTGAAGGCATTCCAGAAACGCTTGGAATATTGGAGTAAAATAATTCCATAGAGAAAAGATCATTGGGCGTATTGGAGACTGCTCCCTTTTTACCTTGCGCAGATTCCCCAAAAGATTTCTTGCCACTTCCACCTCCAATAATTGGATCAACTGGATCATAGACATTTCCACAGCTACTTTTTACATTATTTATTTTGGTAATCCATCCTCGAATATTGTAGGCGTAATTGATATTTTGTAGGAAGTCGTCTTGATTTGGCGCTTTTCCTAATTTTTTACTCGAGAGCAAATTTCTTTCATTGTATCTGTTTTCAAACAGTAAGTGTTTATCTCCATTATCAATTTGTAAGTATCCTTGAAGCAAATTTCCTCGGTGGTCATATTCAAACTCTTTGTTGATGACCTTACTATGCAGTGAATTGATGCTTGCCCTGTGAAGGGTTTTGGTTTTGATCAAAAGGCTATTGAAATCAAATGAATTGTAAGTTATTTCCTCTTGATTTGTATGATTGACATTTTTTGATTGCAGTACGTTGTGATGATCATCATAGTAGAATTTTGAAGACTTGTATCCTTCAATGTTGGTAGCTCCAGGTTTGAAATAGCCTATTTTAGAACCTGTTAGCAAGCCTTGAATAAGTTTTTCTGGCGCTTCAGTGTATTCTCCGGATGCATCTGCTTGGTAAGTTTCTGAACTAGAGATGTTTCCATTACGGTCAAAATCGTAATGATCATAGTAAGAGGCAGTCAGAACTTCAAAATTGGATTTTGGGAAAGTATTATTCATTGTATATCCAAAAGCATTTATTGAAGTTTCGGTTTCATATAAGGCATCATTAGAACTTGGCATGCTATATCCCGTATGTCGCACTGTCATAACAGGTCGATTGAGAGCGTCATATTTTGTACAAAGCTGATTGCCTTCTCCATCTCTCGTTAGGACAAGTCGATCTCTTCTATCGTACCAAAACCTGATTCTTTGCTGCCCAGGAATAGTTTTGCTTGTCATTCGATTTCGATT
>JALEGO010000169.1 GCA_022763165.1 Flavobacteriales bacterium | reverse complement strand
CCTTACAAAAGTAAACATACCTAGTTCCCTAACTTTGGCAAGCATGCGTTGGGTAGGCTCCATTTGACTTGGATGTGCATTCCATGGTGTAATTGGTTCTTTAGAATCTCTATTTTTCACCAATTCAAAACAACCTAGTAAGCCTTGATTTCTCCAGTCTCCGATTGATTGATGTTTTTCAAACATTCTTGCTGCAAAAGCATCAACAATATTACCCTTCTCAGCGGCATTGCTCACTAAATTGAGTTCATCAAACACTTCTAAATTGGCAACTCCAGCTGCACAGGCCACTGGATGTGCGGAGTAAGTTAACCCTAATGGTAACATTTGATCATTGAAGTGTTCTGCTATTTGAGGTGTCATCATAACGCCTCCTAAAGGAAGATATCCGGAAGTCAAACCTTTCGCAATGGTCATAATATCAGGAACAACATCATGATGTTCGATGGCAAACATCTTACCCGTCCGTCCAAAACCAGACATCACTTCATCATCAATTAACAGTATACCATATTTTTGCAGTAATGTATGTAAAGCCTTTACAAAACCTTGCGGGTAAAGTATACAACCTGATGAGCCTGATTGCCCTTCTAGAATAAATGCAGCAAAACTTTCTGGATTCTCATATTTCAATGTTTCCTCTATCTGATGCAAGGTCCGTTCTGCGCATTCTTTTTCAGATGATGAACCATAAGGGCACCTATAATAATAGGGATTATGTACATGTATCATATTCGGTACCGCAGCATTGTCCATCGCAAACTTTCTTGGGTCTCCTCCTGCTGACATAGCGGCATAGGTTGCCCCATGGTAGGATCTATAAAATGACATGATCTTTGACCTACCTGTTACAGTTCTTGCCAGCTTTATAGCATTTTCATTTGCCTCTGCTCCACCCAAAGTGAAAAAAGTCTTAGATAAGTTTCCTGGTGCTATTTCAGCAAGCCTTTTACCCAATTGTCCGCGAGGATCAGTTGACATTCCTGGATACACAAATTGTAATTGTTGTAATTGCGAAGTAATTGCTTCAATGACCTTTCTATTGCCATGACCAATGTTCACATTTATTAGCTGTGACGAAAAATCAATATATTTCTTGCCATTACTATCGTAGAGGTATACGCCCTCTCCCCTAACGGCATCAATAGGATTTAAACCTTTTTGCTTGGACCAGGAAAAAAGAGTGTAATCCAAACTATTTTGGACAGACTCACTTAAGACTGCGGTATTCATATGTTTATCTTAAATTTTAGGCGAATATCCTATTTAATTTCTAATTCTTAACAAGTCAGTTGACGTTTTTTTGTGTTTATGATTTTATTTCCAAGGGGGGTACAAAACCGTGTATTTTTATGATTGACAACTCATTTTCGCTATATTTAAGAGTGTCTTAAGACAACGACAAACAATCAAATTTTGAACATGAAAAAAACAACTACTCTTTTTCTACTATTGGTAATAGGCAATATGGTTCTTGCACAATCAAACTGCCAAAATTTAGATTTTGAAGATGGCGATTATAATGGCTGGATTCAAGAATATGCCAGGAACGCGGCTTTACTCTCAGGATCTTCGACTCATTCAATTGATCAAATTGACACTTCGACACTCGCTAACACTGACTCTTCCTTCGCACTAAATGATATTGGTCAAGATCCTTTTTTATTGAACTACGGTCACCAGTTGCCCTTGAATAATCCATACTCTGGCACTACCGCTTTAAGAATGGGTCTTGGTAAAGGCATCAATAACCCCAGTGCGCAAAGAGGAGCTGAGAGGATATCTTATAACTTCTCATTGCTAAGCGGACAGCAAATCGTGTCATTCGCATACGCTTTTGTGCAACAAGACCCTTCAGGTCATCAAAATCATGAAATGCCATACTTCGCTGTGGAGCTACTTGACTCTTCCGGAAATCAAATTCCAAACAGTTACTATTTTGTTACTGTTCAGTCCTTATCGAATCTATTTACACAAGTTGCACCTGGAACTTATTATAAAAACTGGGCAAAGGTTAGTTTTTCAGTGGATACATTAGCAGGTCAAAATCTGACACTCAGATTCACTAATGCAGATTGTGCTTTAGGTGGACACTGGGGGTATTCATATGTTGATTTTATCTGTGATCAACCTAGTCTGCAATTGGTTCAAAATAGTGGTTCTTTGAATTTGGAAGCTCCTGAAGGATACATGAGTTACCTTTGGAACACAGGCGCTACAACTTCCTCAATCCCAATTACGAATTCCGGAACTTATACAGTTGACATTACGAGCGAAAATGGATTTACCTTTCAACTAGACACAACGATTTCAATTGCTACTGATATCAATGAAGTACGTGGTGAAGATGTTAGTCTTTATCCTAATCCAGCCTCAGACATTCTGAATCTAAAATCAAATGAAACTATAAAAAGTTTTAGCATTTCTGATGTTACAGGTCGTTTTGTCCTGGTAGATCAAATTAACGCAAAGTCTGGAATGATTGATGTCAAGTTTCTAAATCCTGGAGTCTATCATATAAGTGTGACAAGTGAAGGACTTAAAACTCAAACCTTCAAATTCTTAAAAAGATAATTGAATTAAAACTCTTGATTTAATCCTTATTGTGAGAACCATCACAATAGGGATTTTTTCCTGATTTACCACATCTACAAAGTGCTACTTTGGATGTAGTCCATTTCTGACCATCGGGCATATTGAGCTCCAGTGTTCCTTCAATTAATGCTGGGCCATTGTCAATGAGGGTTACTTTGGTTTGATTGGCATCATCAGATTTAGAATTGGCTTTCTCGTAAGATAGCGCTGCAGAAGGACATTGATCAATTTGCGCCATGATTTTGTCATTATCAGCAGCTTCTAAATCCACCCATGGCTTACGCCTAGGGTCAAAAACTTCCAACAAACCCTTCCAGCATTTTTTTGAATGAATGCATTTACCGGGCTCCCATCTAACCTTTAAATCCCCTTTGGTATAGTGTTTTACTATTGTCTTTTCCTCTGCCATCTCAAAAATTAAAATT
>JALEGO010000168.1 GCA_022763165.1 Flavobacteriales bacterium | reverse complement strand
GACATCTTCTGGCTTGTATTTTCCTCCTATTTTCATCGCCATTTTTTTGCTTAATTGGGGGTAAACAGCTGTGCTTAAGAGATCATAGGCAGGAGCTAAGCGAGGCCTTCCCTCTAGATAGAGAAAAGAATAGTTTTTGGCATGAGCATCTGCATTACCGATAAGGTAATTAAAGATAATGGTATGAATAAACATAATCTTATCAAAGGCGGGACGAATGCTATATCTTTCGATTAAGTCCAAGCATTTCTTCATAGAAGGACCCCCCTCATTTTCGTATTTAAGTTCTGGCGGAATACTGAGAGCTTGGCAAAAGTCCTCTTGGTGGAGTGGGTGATGATGATCTGCTGTTCTGTCATATCTTTCAATGAGAAGATAGGGGAGGTCATTTGCCTGCCTTATCTCAACCGCAGAGACAGCTAAGTTCATGTTTTTAGCTAAAAGCATACAAAAGTATTCATTAAACACACTATCAAGTATGTCTGATATTGGGGGCTTAATAATATGGGTTGTAGGAGATGTTCCTTTTGTAAGGGCTATTTTATCATCAATAAGGGCAACAGCTAACTTATCTTGCGCTCCTGCCAAAGACATACGCACATCTTTTTCTCCAGCTAATAAAGGCCGCTGTGAGAGCATCATTAATATTTTATGAAGCTCTTGTTCTCCTAAAAAGTCATAGTCTTTTATACGTTGTGGAGAGGGAATTTGATCTTCAGGGTAGAGAGAAATGGCACCAGCACATTCTCCTCCAATAATTTCTAAGATAGCAAAAGGATTCTTCTCTGAAACACCCAATAACCGAGCTACACGATGCCGGGCAAAATCATCAGGCAATAAGTTGGAGAAAAAGGGATGAACGATAGAATCCGCATAAGCTTGATCGCTTAAGGGTAAAGAAGCTGAAAGGGGAAAAGCATTTCCCGAGGTTAAATAATGAGCATCATATAAGAAGTTTAATCGCCCACTATCGTCTTGAGTGAGTTTGCCAGCCAGTCTTTCATCAAAATAAACAGAGAGGGTACGTGCCATAGTGGATTACTCTTCCTTTTGTCGAAGATAAAGCTCAAACCCAAGCATCGTAAGCACGCGGAGCGTCTTATCCAGATGGCAGCTTTCTTTTCCTGACTCTAAGTCAAGGACAAAGCGACGTCCTGTTCCTGAAATGCTTGCGAGTTGCTCTTGGGTTAATCCTTGGGACTTACGAGCTTCCCGCATAAACTGCCCTAAAGCTTGTGTTGTTTTTATTTCTTTCATCATTTGCTCCTGATCAGGAACATTATAGACTGTTAATGGATAAATTCAAGATAAAAATTCCCGATCGGGAACAATTAGTTTTCTTGCTTTCTAGAAAAAAAGCTGTTAAATTGCAAAAGCTATCTCACAATGAAATAGCGCGCCGGGCAAATGCTCGAAACACTTGACCGACGCTAACCATAGTAACCCACAAGGAGATCACCATGGCTAAGTTAGATGTAGCCCAAATCAACTATTTATCTCAAGACTTAATTACTCATATTCAAAACGCTCATAACCTGATTGGCCAGGGAACGTTCGAACTTGATTGCGCACAAAAGTCATTAAAAATGCTTTTAAACGCTCAAGATCAATGGATGAGAGAGATAGAGTCTACTTCTAAGGAATTCTAATTCTTAAAAGGCCGTGGTAGGAGGACTTTCCACGGCTCCATCTTTACCAAAGACAAATTCTTCCCACCCGAAAAGTTAAAAAATGTTTTTTTCGGATACTCATGAAATACCCTCTAGGTTTGACTTTGCATCCGATAGCCGCACAAACTCTTTAAACAAGTCAGACGCTGGCTCTTGCATTTCAGGATCTTTTTGAAGGTTTTTGTCTAAAATAATTCCAAAAGATTTGAGAACTCCGGATTTCTCACAAAGGGAGCCAATTTGGACGAGACTGCGCGTTCTTGCCTTTTTGGCTGTGGGTGAGGTTATCTCTAATTTGTGCATTCTTCTGTATCTTTGCTTTTCCACTTTAGTGATCTGCTGGTTCAACCGCTTGAGGTTTTTTGTTGTTGCTGTATGAGGAACATCCGTCCGTGTTTGAATCTGTTTTTCCAGGGAACGTATTTTATCCATAAGATGAGTCTTATCATTTTTTATAATAATTTAATATAACGAATTTATTTTTATATTTTAATTTAACTTATTGTTATTATTAAATATAATAAAAAATAAATAACTATAACCAAAAGCAACTTCAGATAATCATGAATCGTTTTAACACTCATAATCCTCTTTTTGAGGATGATGAGTCCTTCTTGGTGAGCTTTTTTAAAAGCGAAACAAGTGTGCTTATACGTCTGGCGACAAAAGGCGCTTCGGTGCAGGCACCTACGACTATTTTGTGAGGTAAAAAAATTGCTCTTTATCACTTCAGCGCTAAGGTTTTTTCTCGAAGCAGTCGGAACACGGTGAATGCTCTTGCCTATCGGGCTGGATGTAAACTTTATGATGAGCGTACGGGCCAGACTTTCAATTACCAAAAGAAGGACGTTCAGCATGTTGAATTGGCATTGCCAAAGGATGCGCCTTTATGGGCAATGGAGATTCAAAAGCTGATTGCTGAAGATCGTCAAAAAGGTGTTCAGGCCTTTTGTAATATTGTTGAAGGTGCTAAAGCAGCTTTAATTGAAGACTGGAAAAAGACGTTTCAGGAAGATTCCGATAAAAGTCTCCTGATGATGGCTTACAGCAACCGGGATGTACGGGATCTTAACACTCAGGTTCGTACTCACTTAAAGGAAGTGGGGATCATTGATAGACAAGACTTTGCTTACACCGTTCACCGAGAGGTAGAAGACGACTTCGGACGCAAGAAAATCTTTAAGGAAGAACGCTTATTCTCAAAAGGAAACAAGCTGGTCTTTAGCCGCAACAATACAGGCCTTGGCGTTAAGAATGGCAGCATCGGCACTATTACGGAGATTAATTCGCAAAAAATTGAGGTTAAGATCGCAGAGGATCAAAAGGTTTCCTTTGCGCCTAAGCTCAACCCTTATTTTGATCAAGGATGGGCAATGACCATTCATAAATCTCAAGGGATAACGGTGGATAAAAGCTTTCTTCTAGCCTCCCATGAGATGACGCAAAACCTGACCTATGTGGCCATGACCCGGCATCGAGAAGATGTACAAGCTTATGGAAGTACCCTAGACTTCTGGAGAGATGAAAAACTCCCATCTGTTCTCTCTAAATCAGGAGAAAAGCTTGGCGTTGCTGACTATCTGGATGCCTCGTCTCTTTCCAAACTCATGAAGGAGGAAGATCGGATTCTCACCAAGCTCTTTACCCGCCTGGGGGATGAGCTTCACGCCATGGGGGCTGTTTCTAAACAAGCCTTTAAAAACGTTGCAGATCATTTCTTAGGGCGAACTTCAGAGAAGTCCATTCTTTTAAAACCCGAAACTGTTAGAGAAGAAGTAAGAGCGCAAGAGATTCTTCAAAAGGGGCCTGTTTCTCTACGTGCCGAGATTAAAACCGTCCACGATGTACAGGAAGATATGAAACATCCGGCCTTTCATGAGGCTGACTTTTACAAACGGGTCTATGCAAAAGGCCTCAAAACCCAAGGAGAAGCGGCTTCTATTGACTACTGGAAAGAAAAGCGGGAGCCTTACGTTAAACAATACGAGCAAAAAATTGAAAACGTTAATCAGTTACTCGCCTCTCCTTTATTAAGCTACATGTCCAATAAATCAAAGGATCTCGCTCTCAAAGCTGCTTTTGAAAATCCTGATAAGGCTATATAGTTCTTAGGTGACCTCCAGGAATCAAACAAGCCGAACATGATGCTCACGCAAAGGGCCTACAAGCTAAAGAGGCCTCTTTTAAAGAAAAAGCCCAACAAGAGCAAAGACATCAAGAGGCCTTGAAAAAAGGCTTGTCCCATTATTATCGGTTTAAAGACCTCAGCCATGAGCTTGAGAAGGAATACGATTCTGACCTTGAAAAGGAACGGTCTGATCTCAGCAAATCCCTTTACAAGAACAAAGAAATCTTTAACCACATCAAAAACATAGACCCTGAAATCAGCAAGAACATTAAACAACTCCAAAAAAAAATAAAAGAAATGGATCAAGGAGGCATGTCTTTATGATATATTATTTTATCAACGGTAGAATGAAATAAAATTTAAAAGTAAGGACTTGATCTGACAGATAAGGTCCTTACTTACTTCCAATGATTCTTCTTCTGCATACGTTTCTACAAATAATAATCTTTTATATTAATCTCATTTTCTTTCATTCTTTCGAGTTTTTCTTTGGAAATAAGGTAAGGTTTTAGGTGCTGTTCAGTGCTTTTCGAAAAAAGATCATTATTTTCCTTCATTGTTTTAATGAACTCTTTTGACTTGTCTGATATTTTGGTTCCTGAAAGTCGATGAGAAAAATACGAAAGTGAGAGTTTGTTAAAAAGGTACACAGGGTCGCTTGAAGAACGAAACTCATCGAAATCGAGTATCTTTGGCGCAGCCGGCTCTTTTATCAGGTATATTTTATCATCCTTATGATAGGCTCTTGCGTAATTCACTGATTGCAAACCAGTATTATGTAATTGTTTATCACTTATATCTATATTCCTTGTTGATAATGCATATTCCATAAAGTAACATTCGATAACTGAACCCTCTGAAATGTCTTTGTCTTTCAATGATCCTCCCTCAATAATTTCCATTTCTGTATAAAGAGGAGGTAATATTGCTATTGACCACACATATTTCTGTTCAGAAGGGACGTATCTTACTGGTAAGTTCTGAGGAATATTTCCTGTGTTTTCACCTCTTAGAAAATAATTATCATACAAACCTTGAGGAATAATTCTTGAGTTGATATCCGTCCCTTCATATAAAGTAATGCTCTTTAAATCAGGAGGAATAGGACCAAAATAGACCCCATATATTTTGGGGAAAAAGTCTGTAAGTTCTAAGTTGCTCGAGCTTGATTCCTCTATATGGCTCAGTACTTTAAGATGATTAGGGATATCAGATGGTCTATAGCCACCAAGCGGTGATGCTATGAAGGTCCTAATGGCTATTTTAGAAACGTTGTAAAAAAAATGATTCAATGTAGCTTTGTAAACCTTATTTTCTAATCCTTGTCCAAGAGGACTTATTCTCTTATATAGACAATCCAAAATTTCAGGATAATAAGCATAATTAGGAAGGCTCTTTAGATAATCCTTTTCACAAGGTTTTAAGAACCCTTCAACTCCTTGTTCTTTATGACATTTAACCACATTTTCCCAGCCGGCTCTTATATTAGGAATAAGCTGAGGGTCTTTACAAGGGTTAGGGGGGCAGGTTGGGCCAGAATAAGGCGTAAGTGAGCTATTACTGTAATTTGTTGTATTCTGATAAAGGGCATATTGCAATTTTGGAGGTTGCTCTCCCTTATAGGAGGGAGCTTGATCAAAAGAAGAAGAGGTAAGTTGAGCGTCTATGGAGAAACAATTGCCTAGCAACAATAATAACAATAAAATTCCGCCAATTTTTTGATACCTTCGGCGAGGCACCAGGAACTTCTGTACATGCTCTTCCTTCACTTTTTTAAGGGATGCTTCATTATAATTTTGCAGGGATTGATCTGTATCTTCTATAAATTTAGACACCGAAGAAACCAATTCAGAATGTGTAGGTTGCGTCTTATTGTTCTCTGGTGGAGAGAGAAGAGCTTCTTTTAAATCTAAAAGATTTTCTATTTTTTTGGTAACTCGAGTAATTGCGCTTCTATATTTTAACCCTGTTTTATAATGATGTTGTGTCTTGAGATCTCGTTTTAGTTTTTTTGAGACATTTTTTCTGCGTGGAAGAGATTGATACGTTTTTTGGCTATAAAAGTTAGCTAAACTGAAATACTCATTTTTTTTATCTGTAAGGCGAACAATTTGCTTACCTATGCCTTCAGAAGTTAAGTTATCTTCCATTCCATAAGTTGCAGGACTTAGAAAGGCTAGGAAAAAAAAGAAGTAAATAGAAAATATTCGCATAAAACGACCACAAAAAATTTAATTTTTATATTACATAACTTTAAGATTCGATCAAGATAAAAGCTGTTGCATAATTGAGGGATGAAGATGGGAAGGATATACTGAGGGAAGTTTCAAAAGCAGGCGTGAATGAAGATGTCCTTTTTAATTTGTTAAGTAGGAGAAGGTTTAAAGAACGATCAACTGATTCAGTCTTTTAGCCTTATATACTGGGAACCCGCAAAAAAAAACATAGGGAAGCTTGGAAGATCTGGCTACGGTTCCAATGCATATGTTGCATCAATTTATTGAAAGCCTTAATATTGAGGGCTTGGCATAACTTAAGTAATGAAGGATTAAAAGAAGTCTTGAGGGTTTGCTTGAACTTTATGGTCATTAGGGGATTGAGAATACTCTTATGAAGAAAACTAAACGGAATAAACCTTTAACTCATTAACAAAGAATGTTTAAACGTATCATTTCTAAGATTTGATATAAGGTTGAACAAGGATTTGGAACCTTGAAGCGAAAATTTAGATTTACCAGGTCTGATCATTTTACAATTCAGAAAGTCCCAGGACAAATGGTCCTAAAAGTTATCGCCTTTAATCTTCTAAAGGCCTCAAATAAAATTTCTTATGGATAATTGAGATAAAGATAAATGAAAAATTGTTTTTTTATACTTGGGTTTGGTTATACAGCTGAATTTTTAGTAAAAGAACTCATAGAATTTGATTTGCAAGTTATTGGAACAACAAGGAACTCCGAAAAAATTGGGTTCTACCCTCACTCAAATTATGAGCTCGTTAATTTTTCAGCAGCTAGCGTTGAAAAATATCTAAAAAAGGCCACACATATTTTAATTAGCATTCCACCTACTGAGGAAAAGGGTGATCTCATTCTTGCAAATTTCTCTGAATTAATTAAAAAGTTTTCTCATCAGATCAAATGGTTGGGATACCTCTCATCTACTAGCGTTTATGGCAATCATCAAGGGGATTGGGTTAACGAAACTTCGGAGTCAATATTGCCTAGTAAGCAGGGATTATTAAGGTTGGATACCGAGAAAGCATGGCTCTCTTTATCAAATGATTATCGATTACCTCTTCATATCTTTAGATTGGCTGGCATTTATGGTCCCAAAAGAAATGCTTTAGTGAGGCTTTTGAGGGGCAAGAAACAAACTATTTATAAAAAAGGCCATTTTTTTTCAAGGATTCATGTGGAAGATATTGCATCTGCTCTTGCTGCTTCTATAAAGAAGCCTGATCCTCTTTCTATTTACAATATTGCTGATGATGAGCCGGCTCCTTCGTATGTTATCGATGATTATGCAGCATCTTTACTGAATATGTCACCGATAGATAAAATCCCATTTGAGATAGCTAAATTATCTCCAATCGAAAAAGAATTTTATTCACATAACCGGCGAGTATGTAATTTTAAGATGAAAAAAAATCTTTTATTTAAATTAAAATATCCTACCTATAGGGAAGGATTAAACCAACTTTTAAAAGACGAGACTTATTTATCATGCGAAAAAAAATAATTCAAATTGCAAGTTGGATTTTAATTTTTGAGCTTGTAGGCTTTTACCTTGGCCTCATTACCAAAGCAAACATTAGTCCTTGGTATGAATTGCTTAATAAACCAATTTTTACTCCTCCCAATATAGTTTTTTCTATCATCTGGCCTATCTTATATGTACTGCTTGCCTTAGCGGGTTGTTTGCTCTGGCAACACCGTCACCGGTCAGTTGCTAGGACAGCAATATTTTTTTATGCTGCACAGATTGTAATGAATTGGTTATGGACACCGCTCTTCTTTTATTTTCATTTTATTGGCTTAAGTTTCCTTTGGATCATCATAATAGCAGGGTTCACTCTTACACTCATTTATCTTACCAAGGATAAATTCAAATTAATTAGTATAATGCTTGTCCCATACTTTATCTGGTTAGTGTTTGCAGCCTATTTAAATGGTGGAATTTGGATGCTTAACTAAATACTTTGGGGGTGGAGACGGATTATCTCCTCATCTACCACAAATATATTCTTCTTTTTAATAATTTACAAAGGTTTTCTTTTATCTTGCCGCTGAAAGATGTATATGTAAAATTAATATTATCTGTAAAATCTATAAGGATTCTTTATAACTAATGCCATTTCATATTGATACTTTACAAATTAAAAGTTTTATAGCCATTGCCGAAATCGGTAGTTTTAGTCACGCAGGAAGATCTGTTGGTCGGACACAATCTGCTCTTAGTCTTCAAATTAAAAACCTTGAGCTAGAGTTAGGCTGTTTGTTATTTAATCGGACCAATCGCAAGATAACTCTAACCCAAGAAGGGGAAATTTTTTTAGGCTATGCAAAACAGATTATTCAATTGCAAAGAGAGGTTTATAGCCGTATCAAAGAACCAGAAATCACGGGAGAGATACGTTTAGGTACACCAGAAGATTTTGCTTCTCATTATTTACCTGATGTTTTAGCAAACTTTAGAAAGAATCACCCTCAAGTACAATTAAATGTCGCTTGCGATTTAACTCTTAATCTTATGGAAGGGTTTCAGCAAGGCAATTTTGACATGATCCTTGTAAAGAGAGATCCGCAAAGGGTGAAAGGAGGAAGTAAGGTATGGCGAGAACCTCTTGTGTGGGCAACAGCAGATTATTATCGCCCAGAAAAACCTTTATCTTTAGTTCTTTCACCACAACCTTGTATATATAGAGCACGCGCCTTGGCCGCCCTCGACCGTGCGCGAAAGCCGTGGTACATTAGCTATACAAGTCCCAGCCTTGCAGGAACTATTGCTGCCGTTAAAGCGGGTTTCGGTATCACAGTGTTGCCCGCCAATATGTTACCAGCTGGCATTCATCCTATTCGTAAAGAATTCAAGCTGCCGGAACTTGTTGATGCTGAAATTGCACTCATGAAATGCGAGAATTTATCTAAGTCTGGAGAAATGCTGGCCGAACATATTATGCACAGCCTTGAGAACAAAAAAATATAACTATTTATAGCTGTATTTGTTATAGCCCAATAAATTTAATAAAAAAGTCATTTGAGTAATAAATAAGCTATTAATTGTGTTGTTTAGGT
>JALEGO010000167.1 GCA_022763165.1 Flavobacteriales bacterium | reverse complement strand
CTGCTATGGGTTTTATTTTAGAATGAACTTGAGCGTTTACAACCACAGAACACCCAACAACAAGAAGAAGGCTAAGAATAAATTTCTTGAATGTGGTCATGACCAAATTTAGAATAAACTTTAAATAATTGATGCTCAGTATTTTGATTGGCAATGGCCTAAAAATACAGAAAATAAGGGTGAGATTGAGGGGAAACTAGGGTGAACTTTGGGGTAAGAACCTCTGTTTTACTGGACTTGCATCCAATTTGTGACTACCCTTGCACCAAATGAACTTTATTCAAATTACACCTAATCAAAAAAAAGGAGGGTTCTACCAACTCAATATGATCGTTAATCAAACAGTCAATTTGCCGTATTTAACGATTGGGTATTTTTATTTCTTAGTTAAAAAATGATGGTCCAAAAACATTTAGTTGTCACATTTCTCGCTCTTTTCATGACATTGGCACTTTTTTCTCAAAATTCTTTAGAGATCCTACAGAGTAAGTTACCTCAATCTCCGGAAGCCGCTTCTCTTGGTAAATATGGCAATATCCCAATAAGCACATATAATGGAACTGCCACTATTTCAATTCCCATTCACACAATCCAAGTGGATGGCATATCAGTTCCTATTAGTCTTTCCTACCACTCATCAGGAATAGGCGTAGATGAACAATCAAGCTCAGTTGGTTTAGGTTGGTCCTTAAATGCTGGAGGGGTATTAACTCGAGCATATAATGGTTCAACCAGTGATAATATTTATGAGCAAAAAATCGAACCCTATGAGACCGATGATTGGGTTTCACATGAGAATCAAACGGTAACTGCTTTTCACCAAAGTGGTTCTAAAACTTTTAATATGGATTTGACTTTTGGATATTTAACAGAACAATTTAGTTTAAAATCTATATACGCTTCGAATACGGATTATGGTATTTACTCCCAAGATGGTATAGATGACTTTTCATCAATTATGACAGGGGTGAATGAAGGACAACCAGATATTTACACTTTTAATGTATTGGGAACATCAGGGAAATTTACAGTCAGAAATGGTGAAGTGAGTTTTTTTCAAAAGTCTGACTTAAAGGTAATACCCGGTGATCCAGAAGGCATAGGTGCTACTCCAGGATCTTCAGATGGTTGGACTGTTTATGGTACAAATGGTCTTGTTTACTACTTCGGTTTTTTAGAACGCATTTCAGATAAAACATTGGTAAAAACATTCGCCAAAAATTACTATTTGGAGGCAATTCACTCCATTTTCAGCAATGAAACGATCGTGTTTGAGTATTACCAAGAACCTGCAATATTAGCCTTCCCCACAATTTCTCAAACTATTGAACAATGTGATGAATTGGGTACTGGTGCTGGAGGTCATCTTTGTGATGGGTTTCTTAGTTCTCCAACTTCAACTTTTACAGAAACTAAATATCAGCCTACTCATGTCAAAAGCATTTCCTACAATGGTGGTAAAGTTGAATTTTTATATGGAACTAGAGAGGATATAATTGGGGATAAGAAACTTGAAGAGGTTAGGGTTTATGGAAATTTGAACCAATTGATTAAAAAAACTGTTTTCGACTATTCCTACTTCGTAGGGAATTCCATCTATGGTGATTGGCTCAGCGATTATTCTTTTTTCAATTACATCACTCAAGATGAAAGGGCCAAAAGGTTGCGCCTGGATAGAGTCCAAGAATTTGGTTCGGGAACAAGCAGTATTCCTCCATATGTGTTTACTTATAACACTGCTGATTTACCATATAAATCAGGATTTGCAAAAGATTATTGGGGGTTCTTCAACGGAGAGACCAGCAACAGTAATTTCCTCCCAAACTTAAATCGATTTTATAATAATTTATCTGAAAATCTCCAATATGTGTATGCGTACAACAATATGGCAGAAAGGGGTCCAAATGAAACTTTTACCAAAGCGGGAATATTGGAAACCATAAAATACCCCACCGGTGGCACATCTAATTTTGAATATGAACTACATGAATATCAGCTAAGTCCTCATGAAAACGCTAAAGAATACCTTGGAAAAAAGGTCGAAAGTGTTCAAGATTACGATGATGACCCACAAGGTGATGAAAAAACTGTGAATATTCCCGAAGATGGAATGGTTGATATTGCGATCTCTCTTGATTGTTTTCCATTTGGCAATACTTGTCAGAACTACGCTTATGATCCATCAAATTTAAGTGGGAGTTTTTACGTAAAACTTGAAAGAGTTGGGGGTGGATATTCAGAAATATGGCATGTCGGTATGAACGGATGGAATAACTCTCATAGTGAAACAGTCTTCCTTCAGGCCGGTGATTATACCATGAAAGCAGGTTATCCAGATCAACTTTCCACTGGGCTTTCTAGTGCGACACTCACCATCACCTTCGACAATTGGGGTGCACCCACCTACAGGAGAAAAGGAGGCGGATTGAGAATTGCTAAAATCTACGATACAGATGGTATGTCACAAAATGAGATTCATGTAAGAAAATACAATTACGAAAAGAATAGCAATACTTCAGGAAGATTGATGTCAACTCCATCTTTCGTTAGATTTATGAGTAGTTCTCTTATTGGCAATGTGTTTGAGCAATGTCCAAACATTACATGTGACCCATATGATATGGAGAAATTTGTGCTCAGTTCAAATTCTGTTATGCCATTATCTAAGTCCGCTTCTTCAGCATTTGTTGGCTATGATAGAGTCACTGAATTATTTGGTGAAAATGCAGAGAACGGGAAAGTAGTATATAATTATCATAATCATTCAGACGAGGGCTCTATATATAATTTGAGACCAATGGGATTGCCTATGATCAACCATCCAGAAAATGGTTTAATGTATGAGAAAAATATATTCGATGTCAATGAAAATAAGGTACAACAGATCGTTAACGATTATTCCATTGATTATCGAGATACAATCTGGGGAGTGGTACCAGAACGATTAGACATTCCTTGCTTCTATCTCTTCACACAAAGCTATCTTCATTTTTATAAAATTCGAACCGCTACAATTCTACTAGATGCCACAACGGAAATAGACTATTATGGTTCACAAACATTTGAGAAACAAACTGATTTTGAATATGAACCAAATTTGATTCATACTTCGCCTATTAAACAGACATTTACTAACAGTGATGGTGTGGAGTGGATAACACATAAAAAATTCAGTAGCGAGTATCAAATTAACAACTCCGTTAGTCTAACAGATCCAATGTCTATGGCAATTGATAAAATGAAAGATTTAAATGTTAATGTACCAATAGAGGTCCACTCACTCATCAAGAAGCCTAACAATTCAGCTAAAGTGGTCGATGGGAATCTAAAGGTCTATGGCTTACAAAACGGACGCTTGTTGTTAAAGGAAATCTGGAAAACGGAATTAAATACTCCTTCCGTTTTAAATTTTTCTTCAATCAATAATAATAATTATTTCGACTATTCATCTTATTATACTAATGCGGGGCAAAACCTTCCTATTTCTTCCTTTACCTACAATTCTCAAGGGAAACTCATTGAATCAAGGAAAACCTTCGATGTTCCGCAAGGGATTATTTGGGATCCAAATAACAGGCTTCCAATAGCGATGGTCAAAGGAGCCGCAATTGACCAAGCAGCTTATACAAGCTTTGAGGAAAATGGCAATGTTGGGGGCTGGGAAAATGTATTGGCCAACTCATCATTTAAAAAGGCAGGAAAAAAGGCGATGTCCCTAACTGGAAAGGTGGTAAAAAAATCAAATTTAGATCAAGGCCTCTATTTAATTTCATTTTGGCAGCTGTACGGGAACATTTCAATCGAAGTCAATGGACAAATAGTATACAATACTGGCTCAAATAACCGATATACCCTGCACACTCAACAAATTAACCTGGACCAAAACTCAAATAGCATCAAAATTCGAGGATCAGGTATTATTGATGAATTGCGCTTGCATCCGCGAACATCCCAGCTTACTTCATATAATTATGACCTGAATACAGGTATGTTAATTGGAAAGAGCGACCTCAACAACAATCCTACCACTTACATTTACGATCAACTGAACAGATTAATCCACATAAAAGATTTCCAAAATAATATTATCAATTCCTGGGACTACAATTTCGACCAGGCAAATGCCTTAAATTCAATCACTTCGAAAACTGTAAGAATATCAGGGATATCGAATATTGTACAATTAAACAATTTGGATCATAACAATTGTCAAACTGTAATCAACTACGGAGATGGTCTCGGCAGAGACGTTCAGAGCATTAAAGTTAAGAGTGCATTTAACAAAAAGGATCAGATCTCTTTCTTTGAATACGATGATTTTGGGAGATTACCTAAATCTTTCAAACCATTTGCTATTACATCAAATGGAGGAAATTACAGATCCAATGCGAAGAGCTTGCAAAATTTACTCTATGGGCAAACTAACGCGTATGAAGAAAATAAATACGACAATTCTCCATTAAACAAGGTCATTAAAATAGCACCTGCCGGATCCAGCTGGGCAATGGGATCTGGACATGAAATTCAGAATGTGCAAAGAACTAATTCTTCCAATGAAGTGCGGATGTTCAATGCATTGGGTGTGTCAGTATCTCATTACCCTTCAGAATCACTAAACATCCTTGAAACCATTGATGAAGAGGGTCATTCGGTATTGAGTTATTCAGATAAACTTGGTCGTGAAATAATGAGCAATAAAGAAGGGCATAAAACCTTTTATGTTTATGATGATTTTGGGAGATTAAAATTTGTAATACCCACAAAAGCCTTTCAGAAAATGCTATCCACAAACAACTTTAATTGCAACTCTCCCAGTATAAGAGAAGGAATTTACAAGTTCGAATACGACAGCAGAGGTCAAATGATTCGTAAAAAAACACCCGGTAAGGCTACAGAGCGTATGATTTATGACAGACTCGGGAGATTGGTTCTTACGATAGATGGCAATGGTTCCAAATCATTCCTTAAATACGATAATTTAGGCCGAACAATCATGACAGGCGTTTACTTTGGTCAGTCAGTGCCAAATGACACTGAAGATTTGTTTGAAACCCGATTAGAAAACTCCACTCATGGCTATAGCGAATCAAATAGTTTTCCTCAAACACAGTTTGAAATCCATAACCTTACTTATTATGATGATCATGATATAAATAATAATGGCACTATTGACAATAACGAATCCTTTATCCAGCCCACAGATCAAAATTATGATGATCAGCCTAGAACATTCAATTTAGGATTGCCAACAGCCGCTAAAGTTGCCAAATTCACGGAAAAAGGTGTTCTAAATGGTTATGAAAGTTCTAAATCATTTTATAACAATAGAAACCAAATTATTCAGTCTGTCTCTGATAATGTCACTGGTCAAGAGGATGTTGTTTTAAAGAAATACAATTTCACAGGTCAAATCATACAAGAGAAAATCTTGCACAGGTCTGACTTCAATAACCTTACTTCAACAACTCTTGATAAAGAATACACTTATGATCACATGGACAGACCTATTAAAAGTTATCTTCAAATTAATGGTGGTGATAAGGTATTGACCTCTAAAAAATCATATAATGATCGCGATGAATTGATTGTTGAACGTCTTGGAGCAACCAATTCGATGGAAACCAAATTTCTTCAAACTGTCAATTTCTCCCATGACCTTCATGGAAATGTAATCGCTATTAACAATCCAAATGCTTGCGGTGATATATCCTCAGGAGGTACATCAAGTCGTTTAAACTTTTCGCAAAAGCAAAGCAGGGTTTTCAAGAAGAGTGATGATCTGTTTGCTATGAAAATCTATTATGAAAAAAATGTACCTAACCTTTCAATACAACCAAAATTTAATGGAAATATTAATGCAATTGAATATAGAGACGGCTGTGAATCAGTTAAGCAAGGTTATGGGTTTGAATTTGATAATCATGACAGGATACGAAGTGCTCATTATGTCAAAACAAATACCAACGGTTCCTTCATTTCAGACAATATGTATGATTTAGTCAATGTATCCTATGACGAAAATGGAAACATAGAAGAATTGGAACGGAATGGGCTTTCGGGATTGGAAATGGACAAACTTAGCTACACAGTTAACATAAAGAATCATATAACTCATATCGAAGAATTGGGTGATCCGACTTCTGGTTATACCAAAACCAATACTAGTGGAAGTTTTGTATATGATAGTAACGGAAACATGATCAAGGACGAAGGCAAAGGATTGAACATAACATATAATCAGCAAAATATGCCGACAATAATTGCCTATGACAACCTTGACTCGATGATAAATTATTATAATTCTGGGGGCACACGATACGCAACAGCAACTAAAAGTGCTCAATCAAACCAATGGAATGTTAAAACTTATATTGGAGAATTTGAATACTATAATGGTACATTAGAGGCTATTTATTTCTCGAATGGAAGAGTTGTACCTAATTCTAATTTCTTTGAATATCAATACTCTATTAAAGATCATCTCGGTAATTCTCGTGTAAACTTTGCAGATAAAAACGGAGATGGGGAGATTAAAGAAGCAGATGGGGAAGTACTCCAGCGCAATCATTATTACCCCTTCGGCATGAGTATGGAAGGATCTTGGAATACCGTAATAGGCACCGAAAACCAATATAAATACAACGACAAAGAATTTCATTCGGAATTTGGATTGAATTGGTATGATTATGGCGTCAGATGGTATGATCCTGCAATTGCCAGGTGGCATAATATCGATCCTCTAGCGGAGACATTTGTTTCTACCTCACCTTATGTATATTCATACAATAGTCCAATTAAATACTTTGACTCGGATGGAGCTGCACCTAATCATTGTTGCAATGGCAACGCTCCTCAATTTGCCAACTGGAATCAATATACCATCAAACAAGGTGAATCTTTGAGTTCAATAGCGAAACGCGAGTACACTACTGTACAAAATCTACTAAAATGGAACCCTCAAATATCTGATCAAAACAATATATATGCTGGGGAAACACTTAATATTGCAGGAGATAATCCGCCTCCAGATGCCTTTGGCGCTAGACCACAATCCGTGCCTACTACTAGTTCTTCGCCAGTAGTGAGCCAAATTCAAGAAGATCCTAGTATTTTAGACGCATTCAAAGGATATGCTAAATTTGGTTGGAATGACAAGGAGAATACTGCGGGGACTAGTCTTAATGAAAAGGTTAGTATTCAGTTCAAATATTCTGGTGGAAATATTACACTTGAGGGCTCCAAATCTTTTACAAGACAGAGTGTTTTTCAAAAAGTTTCGCTCAATTTAAAAGCTACCGCTTCTACGGACAAAACCATGACATTTCAAGGAAATTTGACAATCGTACCAGCTAAACTTGGATTCGAACAAAACGGTAAAGGCCTTGAAATTGGTGTTGCATCAGTATTGCCTGTGTCACTAGTCATGGATTTTAGTAATCCCGAAGTGCCTGAATTAGTTGTTGGTGAGTCATTTGAGAAGCTTTATTTTGGAGGGGGTATTACGGATAGAATAAGCTTTGAAGTGGGCGTAAAAACCACAAATGCATTGAAGCAAACCGAAGGGGAATATTTACAGAATAAAGAAGCAGTACCAAGAAGATATATTGATCCCGGTTTTCGGGCATATTAAATCTAGATAAGAAAGGTCCGCAAATGCGGGCCTTAGTCTTTGATCACGGATTGAACAATAATTGATACGAGTCGATCTAAATTCAAATTTGCTTGTTGGTTTTTAACGGTCTATCTGATATAATTATCATTGCTTGAAATTCATGCGAACCTTAACATATTTTGTCACATTTCATTTGTTCTTGTCTTGTTTCTTGGCCGATCGTCTTTCTTGTTTTGATAAAGATTTCAGCTCACGATTTATTCTCAGACCTTCAGCTTTTGAGATTCTCCTTGTTTTTAATTTTCTTTGATTCAACCTAAATTTTCCCATTGTTGATAAATCGTCTAGAGCTTCTTGTTGAGTCTCTTCATTGATTCGTGCTTTCCGAAGCAATCTTTTGATTTTTCTTATTGAACCTGTTAGCCTAGTCTCTCCATTGATTTCAATTTCATAATTACCATCTTCCGTAACATTTATCGAGACTTCAGATTCATTTTCCACATTTTGAGGCTTTTCTAAATCGCATTCACATTTAGAATTGTTATTCGGGTCTTGAGAAAGATTTAAAGACCTATCTGGTAAATCATTGGAGGCTATAACTGTGTCAGGTGCCATTCCATCAGGGTCAATTAAATTAATAGGGTTATTCATTACATAATTGTACGGAGACCAACTTTCGAATTGTTCTGCTAAAGGATCGATTACATGCCATTTGGCAATCGCAGGATCATACCATCTGGCTCCGTAATCTAACCAATCTAGACCAAAATCATTGACCATCTCTTTACCGTTATACTGATACTTGTTCTCAGAACCAATAAGAGCTGAGCCTGTCTCCATTTTCATTCCAAAAGGGTAGAATTCATTGGTTTGTAGTACTTCCGTACTCTCTATTTCACCATTATCATTCAAATCGGCAAAAGTCACTCTTATATTGCCCAAATGATCTTTAATATTGTATTCAAATTGAAAATTACCTGAACCGTTGACATCTGTAATTCTACCATGATCATGATAAATGGCTTCTAATTGCTCATCCAAATACTCAATTGGACCAAAATATTTCTTTTTAG
>JALEGO010000166.1 GCA_022763165.1 Flavobacteriales bacterium | reverse complement strand
TGTATTCTTTACCATTTCAGGTACTGAAGACAACCCAATCGTAGCCATTGATAAGGGAGGTACAAGCAAAAACTTCGCTAAGGTAGTGAAAGAAGAAAAAACCAAAATCAAGGATCTCTTGAGCGAAGAGTTCGGTAAAAAACCAAAGGCCATTGAAAACAAAGCTTCGAACGAACCTGAAGTAATTTGGGAAGACGAAAAAGAGCCTATTTTTAATGAAGAGAAACCGAATCGCTCTAAGCACAAAAAGAAAAGAAAGAAGTCTTTATTTAAGTTGGACCTTGAACCCAATAAAGTTGAAAAAGAGACGTTCAATCCAAAGGAGTAGTGGTTTTCCAATCTAAAACTCCCAAAAAGAAGTATTTTTAGGCTGTCGTGAACATTTACTCTAAAAAGCAAGTATGGAAACTTATCTTAGGAGTTTTGGCCATGTTAATTGTGGCAACTTCGCTTTTGTACACCAACAACATTGTAAATGAAATTGAAACCAACGAACGGAAGCAAGTAAGGATTTGGGCAGAAGCTATTCAAAAAAAAGCAGCCCTTGTGAATTATACTCAAAACCTTTTCAAAAAAATCGCTCTTGAGGAGAGAAAAAAAGTAGAGCTCTGGGCGGAAGCAGTAAAACGGCTGGCTAATGCAGACTTCAAGTCTGATTATACTTTTGTATTAAAAGTAGTTGCTGACAACACTACTGTTCCAGTGATTTTGACTGATGAGGACTACAATGTTGTATCTCACAGAAACCTAGATGAAGAAAAGTCCAAAGATCCTAATTGGCTCAAAGAACAGATTAGAGAAATGAGAGCTTCAAGAGAGCCCATTGAAGTGGCTTTTTATGGAGATAAAAAAAACTACATGTTCTATAAAGATTCAAAACTCTTTACAGAACAAAAACAAGTCCTAGACGACATCATACAATCCTTCATATCAGAAACTGTTGTAAATGCTGCTTCAGTTCCGGTTATATACACGGATCAATCTCAACAAAGTGTTCTCGGTTTTGGCAATATTGATTCCAACCTTTTGTCTCAACCTAGCTCCACCATGGAACTTATCAAAGAAATGCGATCACAAAACACTCCTATTGAAATTACGATTAGTGCTTATAACTCTGACCAACTGTCTAGCTTAGACTATCAGGGAGATGGAGAATCAAAGCATTATATTTTCTACAAAGACAGTTTTCTTCTTACAAAATTAAAGTATTACCCCCTTGTACAATTCTTTCTAATCGGAGGGTTTATTGGTATTGCTTATTGGCTATTTAGTATTGCAAGAAAGTCAGAGCAAAATCAAGTGTGGGTGGGTATGGCCAAAGAAACTGCACATCAATTGGGCACCCCGTTGTCTTCTCTAATGGCTTGGCTGGAATTTTTCAAGATCAAAGGTTTAGACGAGTCAACCATAAAGGAGATAGACAAAGACCTTGATCGTTTAAAAACTATTGCTGAACGTTTCTCAAAAATCGGATCCGCTCCAGAACTAGTCGATAAAAACATAGTAGAGGTCTTGACTTCTGTAATTGATTACATCAAAAAAAGAACCTCCAGTCGTGTCGTTTTCACTTTTCATAACGAGAGTGACAATGTCCCTGCCAAACTAAACCCACACCTTTTTGAGTGGGTTATTGAAAACCTTCTTCGTAACGCGATAGATAGCATGCGAGCAGAAGGAAAAATAGATCTTTTTCTGACAGAAGTTGGAAATGATATAATAGTAGACGTTCAAGATACAGGTGCAGGAATCCCATCAAATAAGCAAAAAACTGTTTTCCAACCTGGTTATACCACTAAAAAAAGGGGCTGGGGACTAGGCCTTTCTTTGGCCAAAAGAATCATTCATGAATATCATAAAGGGAAAATCTTTGTGAAAAACTCAGAGGTGGGAAAAGGAACTACATTCAGAATTATCCTTAAAAAAATGGACTAGCGCCCGCGCATATCCAAGCACAAAAGATAGTTCGTTATAAAATAAATTAGTCAGTATTGACTAATTTTTATAACTTAGTGACAATAATGAGTTTGAAAGCCAAAATAAGAAAAGAAGCGGTATCCCTTTTCAATAAATCAAGTTATGCAGCCGTCACACTTCATGAGTTAGCCCAAAATATGGGTATTAGCAGAGGCAATTTGACCTATCACTACAAGACGAAGGAAGACCTTCTAATAGATATAGTCAATGAAATGTTAGAGTCTATGGAGGTGAACAGAAAAAAAGCCCGGCAGCTCCCGTCTTTTGAGAATTTGCATAATGAAATTCAATTGTATTATAAATTTCAAAAGTCCTACTCCTTTTTCTTCCTAGATAGCCCTGTCATGCGATTGCCCAAAATCAATGAAGTTATCAAAAAACTATCTGCTAAAAGCATTGATGATCACAAGGCTGCAATCGCGTTTGCAATAGACCTGGGTAACATGGAGCCCGAGCCTGTACCAGGGGTATATCACAATTTAGCTGTAAATACATGGATTTTGACTTTTTTCTGGCCTGCTCAAAAGATCCTTCGCGGGACAACAGAGGATGGAGAGAAAATGATCTGGAGTCTTCTCGTTCCCTACTTTACTGATAAAGGTATTGCTTCGTTCAAGAAGTTTTTCGGAGCCGATTATTTTGATTCGCTAGGGGCGCCTTTTACATTCGATATCAACACCTACATCTCTTTTTAATGGGTTTCTCATCAAATATCAACACAAAATCTGAGGCTTTCCTACAAAACAAAGCCAAAATGGAGCAGCTGGTTTCGAAACTGGAAGAACACTACAAAGAGAGCCTCTCACAAGGAAGTGAAAAGTCCATACAAAAGGCTCGGAAAAGAGGTAAGCTTTTGGCCCGGGAAAGAATCGAGCTCCTGCTTG
>JALEGO010000023.1 GCA_022763165.1 Flavobacteriales bacterium | reverse complement strand
GCGAATGGCTTGTACTTTAGAAACTGGAGAAGTCATATCCAATCACCAGACGATATTTGGAACGAGATTGTTAAAGTAACCAATATTCCAGGTGTTACTTCCGCTCCAAAACTTCAACCCATTGAAACCAGATTAGTGATGTTACAAACTGGTATGCGTGCACCGATGGGTATTAAAGTGTTTGGACCTGATTTAAAGACAATCGAAAAATTTGGTTTAGAGTTGGAGGCTATTCTTAAAGAAGTTCCATCAGTAAAAACAGAAGCCGTATTTGCCGATCGTATTGTGGGTAAACCCTATTTGCATTTTAATATAGATAGAGATGCAATTTCTCGATACGGATTGAATGTAGAAGATGTGCAGCAAACCATAGAAACTGCAATTGGTGGAATGCAAGTTACATCCACCGTAGAAGGAAGAGAGAGATTTCCTGTTCGAGTTCGATACCCAAGGGAACTGAGGGACGATCCGGAAAAACTCAAGAAGGTTTTTATACCAACACCCACAGGTGTTCAAGTGCCTTTAATTGAGTTGGTTAATATAGAATATGTGCGTGGGCCTCAAGTAATCAAGAGCGAAAACACTTTCCTTGTGGGCTATGTATTATTGGATAAAAAGGAAGGTTATGCGGAGGTAGATGTTGTTGAAGAAGCTCAAAGATTTATTCAGAATAAAATTGATCAGGGAGATTTGGTTGTTCCCTCCGGAGTAAATTTCAAATTCTCGGGAAGCTACGAAAATCAAGTTCGTGCAGAAAAACGATTGGCTATAATTGTTCCCATCGTATTAGCTATTATTTTCTTGATTCTCTATTTCCAGTTTAAATCTGTAAGTACGTCTTTAATGATTTTCACTGGTATCGCCATGGCATTTAGTGGTGCATTTATGATGCTGTGGTTATACGGACAAGATTGGTTCTTCAATTTTGAAATTCTGAATACTAACATGCGAGATTTGTTCCAAATGAACCCTATTAATCTCAGTGTAGCTGTATGGGTTGGCTTCATTGCACTATTCGGAATCGCAACTGATGATGGTGTGTTAATGGGAACTTATCTTGATCAGAGTTTTGAAAAAAACAAAACCACCACACTTGAAGGAATTAGAAATGCAGTTGTTTTAGCAGGTCAACGAAGAATTAAACCGGCTATTATGACTTCGGCTACAACCATTATTGCTTTGCTACCGGTTTTAACCTCTACTGGTCGTGGAGCAGATATTATGATTCCAATGGCAATTCCGGCTTTCGGTGGAATGATCGTAGCATCAATCACCTATTTTATTGTGCCAGTACTATACTGTTGGAGAGAAGAAAGAAAACTTAAAAAGGAAGCAAAATGAAACAATATATAGTAATAATCACTGCACTCCTTTTGGTTGGACTAAGCACAAAATCAAGTGCTCAATCCTTAGAAGAGAGTCTAAAGCTAGCAGCAGAAAACAATCCGTTGCTCAAAGCAAAATATGCCGATTTTGAAGCTGCTATGCAAAAGATAGCACAAGTCAATAGTTTACCTGACCCTACTATTTCATTCGGCTACTTTATTAGCCCTGTAGAAACTCGTGTTGGACCACAAAGAGCAAAAGTAGGTCTTACACAAATGTTCCCATGGTTTGGCACACTTAAAACAGCCGGAAATGTTCAGGCACTTCAGGCAGAAGCCAAATATCAAGAGTTCATCAATGCCAAAAATGAATTGTATATGCAGGTAAAATCTGCTTGGTATCCTATTTATGAAGTAAATCAAAAGATTCTTTTACAAAAGGAAAACAAGGACATTTTAAGTAGTTACAAGCAACTTGCAACTACAGGGTTTAAGAATGATAAAGGCAGTATGGTAGATGTGATTCGTGTTGACATCATGATAGAAAACACAGAAACCGAAATAAAATTGCTGCAAGATCAGCTACGACCTCTGTTTGTTTACTTTAATAAATTGCTTAATAGACCTGACTCTATTGTGGTTCAAGTTGATCAAAAGTTGAATATAGTTTCAGTGCCTTTGAATTATCGAAAAGATAGTTTGCTAGCAAATCACCCTTTGTTGCAATCACTTGATTTAAAAATGCAATCGGCACAAGAAGCCGAAGAGTTAAGCAAGAAACAAGGATTACCAAAGTTTGGCGTAGGACTGGATTACGTATTTGTTGGAGAACGCACAGATATGGTTGTGCCTGATAATGGAAAGAATGTGATCATGCCTATGGTAAGTATGAGCATTCCTATCTATCGTGGAAAGTACAAGGCTGCAACTAAAGAAGCTCAATTCAAACAAGAAGCCATTGCTAATTATAAAACGAACACAGAGAATACTCTGGTTTCAAACTATGAAATGGCATGGTATGAATTGGACAAAGCTAGGCAACTGATCGAATTGTACAGCACCCAAGTTTCAAAAACAGAACAAGCCATTTCATTACTGGAAACAGCTTACAGTAATTCAGGAAAGGACTTTGAAGAAATCCTTCGAATGCAACAAGAATTATTAAAATATCAAATAGCTACTGCTACAGCGACTAAAGCATTTTATGTGGCTCTAGCTAAATTGGATTATCTCACTTCAAAAACGGAATAAGATGAAATGAGCTTGCGAATTCCATTTGACAAAAAAATTAAAACGATTACAAATGAAAAATATAAATAAAAATACAGTCTATATAGCTCTAGGAACTCTAGTAATTGGATTATTATTGGGTTGGGCGATGTTTGGGGGAGCTTCTCAAAAGGAAGCAACTGAGGAAAAACATGAACACTCTAAAAATACGATTTGGACTTGCTCCATGCACCCTCAAATTAGGCAAAACGAACCAGGGCAATGCCCTCTTTGTGGAATGGATTTAATCCCTCTCTCTGATGAAGGTAATAGTGAGGATAATCCAATGGAAATAAAAATGTCTCCAACCGCCATGCAATTAGCAAACGTTCAAACTTCTATTATCACCAAAAGGAAGCCGATAAAAGAAGTGAGAATGAATGGAAAGATTAAGGCAGATGAACGTAATGTTACCTCACAATCATCTCATATACCAGGGCGAATTGAAAAATTAATGGTCAGCTTTACTGGTGAATCCGTTCAAAAAGGTCAAGTTCTCGCTTATGTTTATTCACCTGAATTGGTAACTGCTCAGGAAGAATTATTTGAGGCTCAAAAAATAAAAGAAACACAACCCGGTTTGTATCAGGCTGCGGTCGAGAAGTTGAAAAACTGGAAACTAACAGAAAAACAGATTAATCAAATTTTAGAAGGTGGAGTTGTTCAGGAGCAGTTTCCTATCCTAGCTGATGTTTCCGGAATCGTGTTGAACAAGAAAGTAAACTTAGGTGATTACATCAAAAAAGGTCAAACCATATACGAAGTAGCTAACCTTAGTAAGGTATGGGTCTTGTTTGATGTTTATGAAAGCGATATACCTTGGGTAAAAACTGGCGATAAAGTTCAGTTTACTGTTCAATCTATTCCGGGGGAGACTTTTAACGGAAAAATATCTTTTATCGATCCGGTAATTAACCCTAAAACCCGTGTTGCCTCTGCTCGTGTAGAAATTAGCAACCCCGGTATGCGTTTAAAGCCTGATATGTTTGTGTTAGGTACTATTGAAAGTCCTATTTATAATGAAAAAGAGGCATTGATAGTGCCCAAATCAGCAGTCATGTGGACAGGAGAACGTTCCGTTGTTTACACTAAAATCACAAATGCTAAAGGAATTAGTTTTATGATGAAAGAAGTAACGCTAGGTCCGGCTTTAGGCGATAGCTATGTGATCAAATCAGGGCTTGAACCGGGAGAAGAAATAGCCACTAATGGAACATTTAGTATTGATGCTGCTGCTCAGTTAGCCGGAAAACCAAGCATGATGAACCCGGAAGGAGGTGTGGTAATGACCGGTCATAATCATGGCGGGGGAAATACTCCCCAAAATACCGACCATAGCTCACATTCAAAAAATATCACCATTAGCCCCAAAGCAAAAGAAGAATTGAATCCTTTATTCAATGAATATTTCAAATTAAAGAACGCTTTGGTGGATGACAACCTAGATAAGGCAGTATCAGCTTCAAAAGACATGGGTGTACTATTGAGTAAAGTAAATATGGGGGTATTTACAGGTGAAGCACACAATGTATGGATGAAACACAGCAGTGTGTTGGAAAAGGAATTGAGAAAAGCAGGCAGCACAAATGAAATAGGTAAAATGAGAGTACTCTTTAAAAATATTTCAGATCAAATGGTTATGCTAATCAAAACATTTGGAGGTATCGACCAGCCTGTCTTTGTCGATTATTGCCCAATGGCAAATAATGACCAAGGAGCTGAGTGGTTGAGTACAGAAAAAGAAATCAAAAACCCATATTTCGGTGCTTCAATGCTTAAATGTGGAGAAGTGAAACAAGAAATAAAATAACAACTAAAATTAAAAATCATGAAAAAAACAATCGTAAGAATCGGATTACTAAGTGCTATTGCATTAGTAGGAGTTAATCAATTAGCAATGGCCGCTATATCCAGTAATATGGAAATGGTACATGGAGATCATAAAACAGAAACTTTTAAAGTTTATGGCAATTGCGGAATGTGTGAAAAAAACATTGAAGGGTCGCTAAAAAATGTGAAAGGGATTGATAAAGCAGACTGGAACAAAGAAACGAAAATGATGGAAGTAACCTTTGATCCGGAAGTGATTACTCTAACAGAAATCAAACAAAAAATTGCCGATGTAGGCTATGATACAGACGAAGTAAGAGCAACTGAAAAAGCTTACAAGGGTTTACCGGGTTGTTGCCAATATGAAAGGCCTGAAAATAATGGGGATCACCATAATCATCAACATTAAAAATTAAGCATGAAAAGTTGCTGTCAAACAGAGAATCAGTCCTCACCCTCTAAACTCATGATTTGGGTATAGAGAATTATTTGGTTCTCTGTTGCTGTGATTCTTCTTACGGTTGTAGTAAATCAATTTAGTAATTAATAAAATCTTAAAACATGAATATCAAACGCATATCGCTTTTTTCACTTGCTGTTGCAGGAAGTTTATTTCTAGCTAGCTGTGGAAATAGTAGCAATACAGAAAACCATAATGACATGAGTCATGAACATCACGAAGGTATGGAACATGACCATGGTTCTCATCAGCACTCTGAATCAAATGAAAGAAGTGTTTCTTCAAATTCAGGCGAATTAAAGGGTGATTTAACCTCCATTATGTCCTCTTATTTTTCCTTGAATGAATCTTTGGTGAAAGATAATGCTTCATCAGCAGCTAAGAGTTCGGAAAACCTTGTAGGAGCTTTAAAGAAGTTTAAAGGAACCGGTTTAACTGTTGAGGCAAATAAAGAGGTAAGCGAAATACTGGAGAGTGCGATTGAAAATGCGGAACATATTGCAAGTAATTCTGATGATATAGACCATCAAAGAGAACATTTGGTCTCACTAAGTACCGATATAAAAGACCTAATTGGAATAATTGGTACTAAACAAAAGCTTTACGAAGATTATTGTCCAATGGCTAATAACAATGAAGGAGCTATTTGGATCAGTAACAAAGAAGAAATTAGTAATCCATATATGGGAAGCAGTATGCCAAAATGCGGTAAAGTAAATCGAGTTATTGAATAATGAAGAAAACACTCAAATGGTTTTTTATTGTTGGTTTGATCACATTGGTCGGAATACAATTTATTCCGGCTGATGTGAACAAACAAGAGGTTATTTCCTCCTCTGATATAAGGAACGTTTACGATGTTCCAGATAATGTTATGAATATCCTTGAAAACTCTTGTTACGATTGTCATAGCAACAACACCAATTACCCTTGGTATAGCCTAGTTCAGCCTATCAGGTTGATTATGGATCATCACATTGAAGAAGGAAAAGAGGAATTGAATTTTAGTGAATTCGCCAACTATTCTGAACGTAGAAAACGGAATAAAATGCGTGCAATATCAGAACAGATTGAAAAGAGTAAAATGCCATTGCCTTCATATCTATGGTTGCATTCAGATGCAATAATCACTCCATCACAAAAGGATTCAATTGTAGCATTTATAAATGATCAAAAAAATTAAAGCATGAATCACGACAGCCACTCAGCTCACCATCTTGAAGGTCACGAAGGAATACACCACAACCACAAAGGGAGTGAGATGCATGATCATGGACATGAACACGGTCATTCTCATCATGACCACCACAAAATGATGATCAAAGATTTTAAGAAGCGATTTTGGGTTTCTTTTCTCCTTACCATTCCCGTACTTCTTCTGTCTCCTATGATTCAAAGTTGGATGGGAGTTAATTGGACATTTAAAGGCGACAATTATATTTTATTTGCCTTAGCAAGTGTCATCTTTTTTTATGGGGGATTACCATTTCTGAAAGGTTTAGCCGAAGAGTTGAAAAAGAAAGCTCCGGGAATGATGACCTTGATTGCCATTGCTGTTTCAGCAGCCTATTTCTATAGTGTTGCCGTAATTTTTGGCTTTGTAGGAAAAACATTCTTTTGGGAACTAGCCACCCTAATTGACGTGATGCTATTAGGGCATTGGTTGGAAATGAAGTCTGTACTCGGAGCTAGTAAAGCCCTAGAGGCTTTGGCAGCTTTAATGCCTAATGAAGCCAATTTAGTACATGGCGATCATATCATGAAGGTAAGAGTAAGCGAACTCAAACAAGATGATATTATCCTTATCAAACCAGGTGAAAAAGTTCCTGCGGATGGCGTTATCATTGATGGAGAGAGTGATTTAAACGAATCTATGCTTACTGGTGAGAGTAAACCTGTAAGAAAATCAATTGATGAAGAAGTGATTGGTGGTGCGATCAATGGTAGCGGAGCTATCAAAGTAAAGGTGAAGGGTATAGGTGAAGACACTTATTTATCCAAAGTAATCACCATGGTTCAGTCTGCACAAAAGCAAAAATCGAAAACACAACGCCTAGCAGATGTTGCTGCAAAATGGCTAACGGTAGTTGCATTGGTTATTGGATTTGGAACCTTCTTTACATGGTTAGCAATGGGCAAAGAGTTGTCCTTTGCATTGGAAAGAATGGTAACAGTAATGGTAATTTGCTGTCCTCACGCATTAGGATTAGCAGTGCCTCTAGTAGCTTCAATTTCTACGAGTATTTCAGCAAAAAATGGTCTATTAATTCGAAATAGAACGGCATTTGAAAACGCTCGAAAAATATCAACGATTGTTTTTGATAAAACAGGAACCTTAACAAAAGGATCTCATGAAGTTACAAAAGTAAAAGTGCTAGATACCAATTACTCAGAAAATGATTTACTTAAAATTGCCACAGCAGTAGAAAGTCCCTCCGAACACCATATTTCCAAAGGGTTAGTGAGAAAAGCGAAAGAATTAAGTATAGATTATCCTAGTGTTACTGATTTTGAATATCATGCTGGAATTGGTGTAAGTGGGATGGTTGAGGGAAAAAAGATACAGGCAGGAGGATTTGTTTTATTAGATAAACTAAATATTGAAGCACCTAACGACAATGACAACTCAGTAGAAACCAAAATCTTTACTATTGTTGATGGTAAATTAATCGGTTACATCACCTTTGCCGATCAGATTAGAGAAAGTTCATTTGGAGCTATTAAAACACTACAAGAAAAAGGTATTAAATGTTCATTGCTCACAGGTGATAATCAAAAGGTAGCTCAATCCGTAGCTAACGAATTGAATTTGAACAATTACATGGCAGAAGTTTTACCTGATCAAAAACAGGAAAAAATTAAGGAACTACAAGCCAAAGGAGAATTTGTAGCCATGACAGGCGATGGTGTAAATGATGCACCTGCACTAGCTCAATCTGACGTCGGAATTGCTATTGGTTCGGGAACTGATGTTGCTGCTGAAACAGCCGACATTGTATTAGTGGATAGCGACCCCAAAGATATTGCTAATCTTATATTATTTGGAAGAGCAACTTATCGAAAAATGGTTCAAAATTTAGTTTGGGCTACTGGGTACAATTTGGTCGCCTTGCCCTTAGCTACAGGGTTTATACCTGGATTAATGATTAGCCCTGCATTTGGAGCTGCATTAATGGCTTTAAGTACTATAATATGTGCGGTTAATGCTCAATTATTAAAATCCACTATGAAGCATTGATAAATTAAATTTGAAAAATGAATAAAGAGTTAGAACAAAAATTATTATCGAAGAAAATTAAACCCACTACCATGCGGTTGCTGGTGCTTCAACAACTGATGCAGCGTTCCAGTGCCATAGGGCTGACTGAACTGGAAAATGCCTTTGAAAAGGTTGATAGAACCACCCTTTACCGCACCTTGAAAACATTTGAAGAAAACTGTTTGGTGCATAGCATAGATGATGGAACCGGAGTTCCCAAGTATGCGCTTTGTCTGGAAGGATGTGAGTGCAATCCAGAAGACCTGCATGTTCATTTTCATTGTACAGAGTGCAAAGAAACTTTTTGTGTAACTCAAACAAGTGTGCCAATGGTTCAATTGCCCGTCAACTTCGAGCTTGCTGAAATTAACATGGTCATAAAAGGTGTTTGCGGAGACTGCAAAAAGTAACTTTGCAATACCATTGCACGAAATCATTCGTTATATTTGCATCGAATGAAATTAATGTCCATCATATTAGCTGTTTTGATGTTATACCTTTCAGGGATGCCCTGCGATGATGTTGAAGTGGTTGATAAAAACGGAACAGAAATATTCGCTCTGACACACGGTAACGATAACCATAACGAAAATTCTCCGGAATCCGATGGTTGCTCTCCATTCTGTGTTTGTAATTGTTGTCATACACACATTGTTATTCCTCATCATCCTTTAACAACATCCGTTGCTATCCATCAAAGTTTGGACAAGCCAGACTATTATCAGGATTTTTATCCCAATGGTATCATCTACGCCATTTGGAGACCACCCCAATCCGCTTAAGCGGTCTTTTTGAATTAAATACTGGCTGTTGACCTTCCGGTTGATGTGAATCAGTGCGTATTCAAAGACTTACTCTTTTATAGCTATCGAATCTGGTAGCACAAATTCAAATTTTAACATTGGCATAATGCCACAAGCTACTGTTTCTGAACAATCCGGAATGGCTTGATAAAGTATGTATAATTATGATTAATCAAATAATATCGTTCTCGATAAAAAACAAGCTGATTATTGGCTTGCTCACCATTGCCCTTATTATCGGGGGAATTTGGAGCGCAAGTCAAGTTCCGCTTGATGCCGTACCTGATATTACCAACAACCAGGTACAGGTCATTACACAAGCACCCAATTTGGGAACAGAGGACATTGAACAATTCGTTACTTATCCGGTAGAAGTGGCTATGGCCAACCTTCCTGGGGTAACAGAAATTCGCTCTGTCTCCCGTTTTGGATTATCGGTAGTAACCATCGTTTTTGAAGACGATATGGGAACCTACTTGCCCCGACAACTGGTAGCAGAAAAACTCACCGAAGTAAAAGAAGAAATTCCGCAAGGATTTGGAGAACCTTCTATGGGGCCAATTTCTACCGGTTTGGGAGAAATCTATCAATACACTTTAAAAGTAGATTCTGCCCATAAGGGACAATACTCATCTTCCGACCTGCGCACCATGCAGGATTGGATTGTCAGCAGGCAAATGGCAATGGTTCCAGGAGTGGTGGAGATCAATGCCATTGGTGGAAAAATCAAACAATATGAAGTTGCCATTTCACCTGACGAGTTGAAAGCTATTGGCCTTACTATCGTTGATATTTTCAACGCACTCGAAGCCAATAATCAAAACACCGGTGGAGCCTACATCGAAAAAGATCATTATGCCAATTTCATTCGGGGTGAAGGGTTGGCACGGAGTATCCAGGACATAGAAAACATTGTGGTTAAAAATGTCAATGGCTTGCCCATTAGCATTAAAGATGTAGCAAAAGTTCAATTTGGTTCTGCGGTCAGGTACGGCACATTAACACAAGATGGAGAAGGAGAAGTAGTTGGTGGCTTGGTGATGATGCTCAAAGGGGCTAACTCCAATGATGTCATTGTACGGGTAAAAGAAAGAATGGCAGACATTCAAAAATCATTGCCGGAAGGTGTGATAATTGAACCCCTATTAGACCGTAGTAAACTCATCGCAAAAACCACAGGAACGGTAACTGAAAACTTAATGGTAGGTGCATTGATTGTCATCTTCGTTCTGGTATTCCTACTCGGTAATTGGAGAGGGGGTTTAATTGTGGCCTCAACCATTCCTTTATCCTTATTATTTGCATTTATAATGATGCACTACTTTGGAGTATGGGCGAACCTAATGAGTTTAGGAGCAATTGATTTTGGAATTATTATAGATGGAGCAGTAATTATTGTTGAAAGTACCGTGTTTATGTTACACGGAATAATTCTCAAAAAACAAAACATTACAGCTAAAGTGCGAGATGATATCGCTTATAAATCATCAAGTAAAATGATGAACTCTGCCTTTTTCGGTCAGCTCATCATCCTGATTGTCTTTATTCCAATACTGGCATTAGAAGGCGTAGAAGGAAAAATGTTCAAGCCGATGGCACTCACCTTCATGTTTGCGATGATTGGCGTAATGATTCTTTGCTTGACATACGTTCCTATGATGTCAGCATGGTTTATCCGCACAGGAACTAAAAACAAAACATCCTGGGGAGATAAATTCGTGATCTGGTTGGAAAACATCTACGAACCGATTTTAGGGAAAGCACTCAAAAGGGGAAAATGGATTTTGGGTTCAGCAATAATATTACTTGGATTGGCGGTATTTACATTTTCCCGAATGGGGGGCGAATTTGTTCCGCAGCTCGATGAAGGCGATATAGCCTTTCATGCTATCCTGAAACCAGGCAGTTCCTTAACGGAAATGATTGCAACAACCACTAAAATTGAAGGAGTTGTCAAGAAAAAATTTCCCGAAGTACAGAAGATTGTCAGCAGGATTGGAGTAGCAGAAGTTCCTACCGACCCTATGCCAATGGATTTGGCAGACATCTATGTGATTTTTGCTCCCAAAGAGGAATGGGTAACGACTGATTCAAAAGATGAATTGGTAGAAATGATGAAAGAAGAACTGGAAAAAATCCCAGGAGTGAATTATGAATTTACCCAACCCATTGAAATGCGGTTTAACGAACTGCTCGAAGGTGTGAGAGAGGATATTGCCATTAAGCTTTATGGAGAGGATATTAATGTGCTGGCTACCAAAGCAGAAGAAATCTCCAAAATAATAGCCGGAACAAAGGGAATTGGCGATATGCGGGTAGAAGCAACAACCGGACTTCCTCAAATGACCGTACAGTACAACCGGCACAAACTGGCACAGTATGGTGTAAATGTGGAAGACCTGAATACCGTTATTCAATCCGCATTTGCTGGAGGTAAAGCGGGAGTGATTTTTGAAGGGGAAAAGCGTTTTGATTTGGTGGTTCGTCTGGATGAACAACATCGCAAAAGTATTGACGACCTCAAAAATCTGTATGTCAATTTACCAAATGGTTCTCAAATTCCACTTAAAGAGGTTGCCAACATCAGTTATCAACCTGGCCCGATGCAGATTAGTCGGGATAACACCAATCGAAGAACTTATGTGGGTATCAACGTGAGAGGTCGTGATATAAAATCATTGGTAGAAGAAATCCAACAAAAACTGGATGCACAGCTTGAACTACCCCCAGGTTATTATATCCGATATGGTGGTGCATTTGAGAACCTGGAAAGAGCCAGTGAACGATTGAAAATAGTCGTTCCTATTGCATTGGCTTTAATATTTCTACTCATTTTCTTTGCCTTGCGATCCTTTAAGCAATCCATGATGATCTACATGGCTATTCCACTTGCAGCAATCGGAGGGATTTTCTCCCTGTGGCTTCGTGATATGCCATTTAGTATTTCAGCAGGTATCGGCTTTATTGTCTTGTTTGGAGTGGCTGTATTGAATGGACTGGTGCTAATAAGTGGATGGAATGAGCTGAAAGAAGAAGGTAATTCAGATTTGAACGACAGGGTTCGCCTGGGAGCAAGAAGGAGAATAAGACCTATTCTGCTCACAGCCCTCACCGATGTATTGGGCTTTTTACCAATGGCCATTTCTACTTCTGCCGGAGCAGAGGTACAGCAACCATTGGCTACCGTAGTCATCGGTGGAATGATTAGCGCAACCTTATTGACTTTGTTTGTATTGCCAATTCTTTACAAATGGGTAGAAAACAGAAGTGCTAAACTGGTTGTTCCTAAACCGATTACAGCGTTGTTGCTGATTGGTGGTATTTCGTTTTTTGCTTCCAGTGAACTTAAAGCACAAGAGGTTAAGGGTAAAACAATAACCACATTGGAGGAAGCTATTAATATTGGATTAACTGGCAATGGTAATGTTCAGGTAGCTAAAACTAATATTGAACTGCAAGAACAAGGTAAGAAGTCAGCTTACAATTTAGGTAAAACCGACTTTGGTATTCAATATGGTCAGTACAATAGTTTTGAAAATGACTTTGCTTTCAACTTGAATCAACGGATTGAATTTCCAACTGTTTATTCCTCACAGCGAACACTGGCAAAGGAAAAAATAGAAGGAAGTCAAATGCAACTTTCGATTACTGAAAATGACCTTATACGTAACATACGTATAAGCTGGTATCAACTCGCCTACCTTAAAGAAAGGGAAAGGTTGTTGTTGTACCAAGATACTATTTATGGCAGGTTTCTTCATGCAGCAACGATACGTTACGAAACAGAAGCGACCAGCCTTTTGGAAAAAGCAGCAGCAGAAACCAGGGTAATGGAAATCCAAAATGCACTCAAAATCATTGAATCAGATATTGCCATTCAAGAAAAGCAACTTCGGATATTGCTGAATGATACCACTGATTTAAGTTTTATGCCTGCTACTTTGGATGAGAGAGTACTCACCAACAAGCAGGATTCTACACAATTATCAGGTAATCCTTTGTTGGCTTATGCCAGGCAGCAGATTGATATTGCTAATGCTGAAAAAGCAGTACAATCCGCTAAAATGCTTCCTGACATTTCGGTAGGATATTTTAATCAATCGCTAATAGGAGGCCAAACAAGTAATGGAAACATTGCAGGATCCTCTAATCGCTTTACAGGTGTTCAGGCAGGCATATCCATTCCATTGTTTTACGGATCTTATAAGGCGAGTATCAAATCAGCCAAACTAAGAGAAAATATGGCACAAACCAATGCCGACTATTACAGTACGGTGCTTCAGGGGCAATATGAGCAGCAATTGCAGGAAGTATTGAAGTATCAGGGTAGTTTGGGCTATTACCGTGACAAGGCGGTTCCGCAGGCGAATTTAATCATTGGCAATGCTCAAAAGAGCTTTGAGAATGGAGCCATTGATTATGTGGAGTATTTCCAAAATCTCAATCAGGGGCTAGAGTTAAAATTCAATTACCTCAATACATTAAACGGGTACAATCAGGCAATTATTAATCTGGAATATCTTATTGGTCAATAATACTAAAATATAGAAAAAATGAACTCAAAAATAAAAACATACATCCTGCTATTTGCAGCAAGTTTATTCATAGCAGCCTGTGGAAACTCAGGACATGAAGAAGAAGGACATGAACACGAAAATGGTGAAGCATCCGAACACCATGAACACGGAGAAGGGCATGAAGAAGAAGTCCACTTTTCCGAACAACAGTTTCAATCGTTGAACATGAAAGTAGATACACTTCCCTTCCGAAACATCAGCTCTTATGTAGAAGCCAACGGGCAATTGGAAGTGCCACCGCAAAACGAAGCTGCGGTTACAGCTATTATTGGAGCCAATGTTACCTCCATCAAGGTAATAGAAGGCGATAAGGTAAGTAAGGGACAAGTGTTGGCCTATCTAAGCCATCCAGACCTGATAAAATTGCAAACCGATTATTCCAATAGCTGGAACCAGCTTCAATACCTTGAAAAAGAATATCAAAGGCAGAAAAAACTCTATGAAGAAAAAGTAGGTTCAGGGAAAGAGTATCAAAAAATACAGTCTGATTACCAGTCAATGAAGGGCAATGTAAAAGGTTATGAAGCACAGTTAAAAATGATGGGATTAGGTCTGGAAAAAATAAAGCAGGGAGAGATATACGAGCAGATTCCTGTTCCCAGTCCGATTAGCGGACATATCCGATTAGTAGAAGTAAAAACCGGGCAATATGTTCAGCCTCAAACAGAAATGTTTGAAATCGTAAACATTAACCACATCCATGCTGATTTGATGGTATTCGAGAAAGACATACACAAAGTAAAGGAAGGCCAGAAAGTGAGGTTTTCCATTGAATCCTTACCGGATAAAGAGCTGGAAGCAACCATATACGCAGTCGGAAAATCGTTTGAGCAAGACCCCAAAGCGATTCACCTCCATGCAGAAATTGAAAACAAAGAAGGCTTACTGATTCCCGGAATGTATGTCAGGGGGCGGATAATGACGGAAAATATTCAAAGCTATGCCTTGCCGGAAGCTGCGGTGGTTCGTGAAGGGGAAAAGTACTTCATCTTCACCGCTAAAAAAGAGAATGATAATGGAGAAACAGAATGGGCATTTGAACCGGTAGAGGTCATAGCCGGAGCCAAAGATGAAGGATGGATAGAAATAAAGCTCTTGAAACCACTACCGGAAAAAGCAAAAGTTGCCTGGAACAATGCCTACTACTTGTTGGCCGAAATGAAAAAAGGTGAAGCAGAACACGAACACTAAAACAAATAGCTATGAAAGACTTTAAAGAAAGATTTGACAAACTCCTGATTGACAAACTTGGTGTCAGTCAGGAGGACATTAAACCCGAAGCAAAATTTACTGATGAGGATACTGAAACCATAAATACGGTAAGCGATGCTGAAACATACCTAATTCAGAAAATCAGTAACAAATGATTGAATTGATAGGCGGAAGCATATTGTTGAGTATTATCCATGCAGCCATACCCAACCACTGGATACCGGTGGTGGTAATTGGTAAGGCAGAGCAATGGAGTAGAAAAGAAATGATTGGCGTAACTGCTATTGCCAGTTTTGCTCATACTCTTAGTACGATACTACTTGGCATTGTCATTGGCCTTATTGGGTATAAGCTGTCCGATACCTACCATATTATCACCGATGTAGTTGCCCCATTGGTATTGGTATTTATGGGGTTGATTTACTTTTCATTATCGTTCAGGCATACCGAACATGAACACCTTCCTGCCAAAGAAAAACTAAGAAACAAGTCCAAACCCACTATTATCACTGCTCTGGCTTTGAGCATGTTCTTTTCACCCTGTTTGGAAATAGAGGCCTATTACTTTACAGCCGGAACACATGGAAAGTTGGCTATATGGTTGCTTTCAGCTATCTACCTGATTGTAACTGTTGCAGGAAGCATATTGTTGGTTACCCTGGCAAGCAAGAGCATCGAAAAATTCAAATGGCATTTTCTGGAACACCATGAAAAGAAGATAACAGGAATCGTGCTCATTGCCCTGGGGCTGTTATCCTATTTCATTAAACATTAAAAAATTATGAGTAAAAGTTGTTGTAACGAAGCATCGAATAATGAACAGGAGAAGAACTCCTGGTTCACTAAATACCGTGAATATTTCCCGGCAGCATTCAGTTTTATTTTACTGTTGACCGGGATTATTCTGGAGCAAGTCCGACCAGAGATTTTCAAACAGGAATTGCAATTATTGGTTTATGGTATCGCTTACTACGCAGTTGGCAAACCAGTTGTTTGGAAAGCATTGAAAAAACTCTTTACGGCTGACCTGTTCAATGAGTTTTTCCTGATGAGTTTGGCCACCATTGGTGCTTTTGCCATTGGTGAATATGCCGAAGGAGTTGCAGTCATGTTGTTCTATACCGTTGGCGAGTTGTTCCAGGAAGCAGCCGTAAACCGGGCCAAGCGTTCCATAGAATCACTTTTGAAATTACAAGTGGAAGAAGTTACCGTAGTGGCAAATGAATCCACAACTGTGAAGCACCCCAAAGAAGTCGAAATAGGTCAGGTTATTCAGGTTAAATCCGGTGAAAAAGTAGCATTGGATGGAGAGTTATTAACCGCACATGCCTCCTTCAATACCGCAGCTCTTACAGGAGAATCTGTGCCCGATGACAAGAAAGAAGGAGATACGGTGCTGGCTGGCATGGTGAACCTAAATAAGCTGGCAGAAATAAAAGTTACCAGTACATACGAAGACACCAAGCTCTCTAAAATCCTTAAACTGGTACAGGATGCCACTTCCAGGAAAGCTAAAACACAACGGTTCATTACCCGCTTTGCCAAAGTATATACTCCTATTGTGGTAGTTCTTGCCGTTGCCTTGACGTTTCTCCCATATTTCTTTGTGGAGGATTATATCTTTAACGATTGGCTGTACAGGGCACTTGTCTTTTTGGTTATTTCATGCCCTTGTGCATTGGTGGTATCCATTCCACTCGGATATTTTGGCGGTATCGGAGCAGCATCGAAAAATGGTATCCTTTTTAAAGGTTCCAATTATCTCGACCAGGTAACACAGGTAGATACGGTGGTGATGGACAAAACCGGAACATTGACCAAAGGGATTTTTGAAGTCCAAAAAGTTATTTCACCCGAATTTGAGGAAAAGGACTTTCTTAAAATGGTAGCTGCATTAGAAGCTAATTCCACACATCCAATTGCACAAGCCATTGTTCAATATGCAGGTGAAGCTCATAAAGAGGTTTCAGTTTCAGAAGTTGAGGAAATCTCCGGACACGGCTTGAAAGGAAAAATAAACAATGATGAAGTATTGGCAGGAAATGGAAAACTGCTCGACAAATTCAGTGTGCCTTTCGACAAGCAATTGAATAACCTTACAGATACAACAGTTTTGGTTGCCGTAAATGGAAAATATGCGGGCTATATTACCATTGCCGATACCTTGAAAGAAGATGCCGAAAAAGCCATAAAAACATTACATCAAGCAGGTATTAAAGAGGTTATTATGCTATCGGGAGATAAGCAGGCAGTAGTAGATAAAATAGCTGGTCAATTAGGTTTGGATAAAGCGTATGGCGGTCTGTTGCCGGAAGACAAGGTAAAGGAAGTGGAGCGATTAAAAAGCGAAGGAAGGCTGGTTGCTTTTGTAGGTGATGGAGTAAATGATGCTCCAGTTATTACCATTGCCGATGTGGGGATGGCAATGGGCGGACTGGGCAGTGATGCTGCCATAGAAACAGCGGATGTGGTCATTCAAACTGACCATCCATCCAAAATAGCAACAGCAATTAAAATTGGAAAAGCTACAAAACGAATTGTATGGCAGAATATCGGGTTGGCTTTTGGTGTGAAACTAATTGTGCTGGCATTAGGAGCTGGTGGTGTAGCTACCATGTGGGAAGCAGTTTTTGCTGATGTGGGAGTAGCGTTGTTAGCAATATTCAATGCGATACGGATACAAAAGATGAGATTTTAGTTCTATTTTAAATACGCCATAACCGCCTCCTTCAACTCTACATTACCAGTTGGAGAATCGAGGTCTGAATAATGGAAAATAACAAACGGTTGGGCTTGTCCGTCTTTTTGGTAGCGGACACCAATCATTTTTTGACCATTATTTTCCTGAATGGATAGCTTTAATATTTCAATCATAGCAGTTCATTTAATAGACTTCCGGAACACCTCCTGATAAAAGGGCTTTTACAGTTCCTAAAATTGCATTGGGTTTTGATTCTAATGCTTTGGCAAAAGTGCCCGGCCAGGAAGACGATGAAGCGTAACCACTTCCATGAACATCACCGGTATAAATGTTGTCACCAATATTTACAGGAAAAACAGTCATTTTAATATCCGCAATGCCCGATGTTTGAATGGTTACCAATTGACCTATTCCACCGCCAGTTTTCACTACACCAATAACATCTTCGCTGTAATACAAATTGGTGGTAGTTACCGACAAAGGATTATTTTTCTCAATGATCACCACATCACCGGGTTCCAAAATTTGAGCCGAACGGTTGGTTAGTTGAATTTCACTACCTCCAGTTCCACCTCCCGGATCTGTTCCACCGGTTTGCTCAACGATGGTTTGACTAGCCTTTACAAAGCGTTGTTTATTGATATACCTCATGCGTTCTGTGGTGATTGATAGTATTGTACTCTTAAAACATGATTTTTCCCTGCCTCAATTCCGATAACTCGAAAGCTTTCCAAATTCCATCGACCGGTAATTTCATAAAGGTCATTATCACCTAAAGCAATACCAGAATTTGCACTTGGATCACTGCCATTTTCTTTGAAACGTATCACTCTTGATTTATCCGTTACGCTTGCATCTGATTCAATAGATATGGTCGCAGAAATCGCATTTTCAGGAATGGTCAATTGAGCTACTTCCGTATCGGTAACTGACAAGTCTTCATATCCTTGTTCGGTTTCAGGGATAGTGAATCTTCCGTTTTCACCGCTTTGAATCAGTATTAGCTCTTCCAAATAATCCAGCATGGAAGAGGCGTTGCCATTTCGATAGGCGTTTTTATGTACTCTTGTTGCTTCGCTCATTATGCTAGGTTTGCTAAGTTTTGTTGTTCAGTCCAAAGCTGTGCAATGGATTTTCCTCCACGATCGTAGAAATGTGGACGATCTTTAAAAGAAGTCCAACGACCTCCCCAGGAAAGACCGACACTTTCACCAATTGCTCCAATGGTATTCCATACCGATTCAGGTACTTTGTAATTGGCACGTCCATCCACAATTGGAACAATATCTACCGCTACTCCTACATTGTGGTCCGACTGTCCGCATTTGGCGTTGGTAACAATTCCTCCGGGAGCTGTTCGCCCTTGTGCATAGAGTTTGTTTTGCTCTTCACAATCACGGTAGGCACTGGTCACTTTTAGTGGGATGCCTGCCTTTTGAGCTTTGACAAGAAACTTCTCGACCTTCTTTCTTACTTCAGGTCTAAGCTGACGGAGCTTTAATTTGGTTTGAATATCCAGCTTCTTGTATAGCCAACGACTTGCAACAGCAATGCCGATGACACCCACAAGGATACCAACACCCATAAAGACTACCTTTTTATCTACCTGAACAGCCATAGACTATGCTTGTTTTTGACAACTACAACCACCGCTTTCACCGCTTTGGCATTTGCAGCTCTTTTTCATTCTCAATAGGTTGATTGAAATGTTTGCAATGGACAAGACCATAAATGTTGCAAACAAGATGTTCATTGTTTTATTCTCCTTCATTACTTACTGTTTTATGCGTTTTAGCTCGTTAATTAATTCCTTGTTTTGTTTTTCCATATGAACCACTTTTTTCTCCAAATCTTGGATGCGTTTGCGTTGATTCTCGATTACTTTCTGTAATGCTTCTGTATGTTCCTCCGATTCTTTAATTCTCTTTTCTAACATTTGCGACCACTGTATCCAATTTGCAACAATTTGATTCTCCGCCTGTGCATGTAAGTTGATAGCCTCTGCCAACTTTACTTTCTTATCGGTACGCAGGCGAACAAGGATTTCAAGCAGCTTCCAAAATCCGGTAGCTCCTAAAATCAGCGTTATTATTTTCCATAGTTCCATAGTCATTGTTTAAGCAGGTGAAGTAGCATCATATTCTATCGGGTATTTGACGATATAAGGATGAATATTGAATAGCAATTCATCGTTTGGATCTATAAAGGTTCCGCTAATGGATACCCTTCCATTACTGTCGATATTGTAAAAGAAAGTCTGCCCACCATTACTGGTAAGTGTTCCTGATAAAGCTCCGGTAGGGCTATTATTGGGTTTAGGGAAGTTCATCATCCAACCACTTACTGAACCAGTTCCACCTGTACGTTTTAATCGAATATCCTTTATAAGCACCATATTTCCATTTACTACCGAATAGCGATTTCTTCCCGGTGTGTGATAAATGGTCGTTCCAATCTGTTCAGCCGTGATGGTGAGTAGTGATTCTCGATTGAGGTAATTATCCAATCGGGTTTTTAGTCGCAATGGCGTAATAGCTCTTTGATTATCCGCTCCTAAATCTGTTTCTGCTTGTGTAGCAATTTCTATTAAGCCAATAAGTGTTTCAGTCGCTAACCTTGAATCTAAAAGGGTTTTCAGCTTTAAAGGTGTAATGGCACTCAAATCATCTGTTCCACCATTCACCAAGGCTTGTGAAGCTACTTTAATAATCCCTGCTATGGTTTCAGTTGCTTGCGAAACATTACTTTGAATCACATTCCATGAAGCTCCAACGCTTGCTTGATCACCTCCGGCATTATCAACCAAACAAACAATGACATCCATTTCCTGAACATCTTCTCCGGCAGCTCCACCAATTTTACCGCCGGCACTTACCGTATAAGCATCTCCAGCTAAGGCTGCCGGATAATTAGGATTCGTTGAGCAGTCAATAGTTCCCTTGTTTTCCCAAAGTCCTGTTACCTTATCTGCTACATAGCTCGCAAGCTTTTGAGGGGTAACAAAAGTTGAATTACTTGTTCCGGCACTGACTTCTTCAATTGTAGCAACTCTTGCTTTTCCTTCAACGGTTTCTGATGCCGTTTCAATACTCGACTTTAAACCTGCCACCACCTGAAAGCAAGTGCCATCAAATAGCAATAGATAATGGTTGATGATTCCCAAATCATCAGCTGCTAAATCAACTAATACACCGTTCACGGCTTTCATTATCGGAACCGCTCCCTTACCATTTATATTGATTGTAGAAACGCCTGAATTACCATGATTAAATTTCACCTGAATACTCAATCCTTGTCGGTAAGCGTTTTTCAATGCAGGATCTAATTCTAAAACATAGTCATCTGTTCCACCGGTTGTAACGCCAAAACCACCGAGGCTATTTTCCACCGGAAAATCACCCACGTAGTTTAAATCGTTTAGGTTTACATCGCTGCTATATCCACCAATTGCACTCATAATTCTTTAATTAAGTATGACTAAGATTCCTATGATGCTAATGCTTACTCCAAGCCCAGTTCCTAAGAATATCTTATCTCGTTTATGTCGTTTCACTTCTGTTTTTAGAAAACCCAATTGCAGGTTTACTTCGTTTTTTACTTCCTGATTATTGGCAATGATGCTTTGATAGTTGATCGCCTGATTTTGGAGCAACTTAATAGTCGAATCCTGCTGCTGAATCAAAGAATCTTGCAAAGCCAGTTGGGTAGATTGCTCAACTGTAATGCTGTCCTGAAACTTTTTGCCTTCCAGTTCAATTGCAATTACTTTTGCTTGACTAACAGTAAAGCAGAAAAGTGTATCACTCTGAATGGTGTAAACTGTCGGTTTCAAATTCTGCGAAAAACCGATACAGCTCATCATTATCATAATTGCCAATAGCCCTAATCTTTTCACTTTTTCTGTATTTGAGTTGTTCTAAATCATTGTTTCGTTTTTTCAATTCTTCTTTAATGCCTTCTTGTTTTTCTAGTTGTTCAACAATTTGCTCTTGCAAACCCTGATTAATGGCTAAGAGGCTGTCGTTTTGCTGTTCCAGTTTCTTGATGGTTTGCTCGTAATTGGGGTTCGGATTAACCGACCTGTCCTGTGAGCTCCAATACCATACAAAACCTATAATGGTCATCAGCCAAAGCAACAAGACTACATGGCTAAGTCGCATTTTCATTTTCCTTTAGCGTTTTGTAATCCGTTCTTTTACCAGTGATATAGCGGACTAATCCATCTAAAATGAGTTTGTGAAAAACAAAGGCAAACACGAAGGACTGAAACAGTACTTCGATATGCTTAACTTCATATCCTCGAATGAAATACAGAATCACGGCATAGACTAAACCTACCAATGCCGTTCGGTATCTTCGCTTGGAAGAAATATTGGTTTTCTGCTTGATCTGATTGGTAAACTTTTGTGAGTTGATACCATATCCGATAATGATAAAAGTGAGAATGTAAGCCCAATCAAGGCTTTTGACATATCCCATAATTTGTGTTGCTATTTCCGTAATAATTCCTGTATCCATAATTCTTGCATTTATGATTGGAGCATATCTGTTATCTGTTTGAGGGCTGCATGCTTTTCTATACCCGATTCGTTTAGCTGTAAAGCCAATTTTTTGAGCTTTTTCTCTTTCCTCTCGGAAGGTTTGGCTAAATGCCAACGAGTTAAATTCCATAGCAAAACGTGCTGTTCGTAATCCAATACTTTGAGCTCTTTTTCAAGAAGTTCTTTGTTTGTCTTATCCACCTTTAAATCCTTTTCCCAACGACTTAATAGGCGTTTAGAAATGACCGTTTTTCCCAAAGGAGAATACGCCCAAGCCACATAACCAGCTCCGGCAAAAACGGATATAGCGAATAATGTAACGACCTTCTTATTCATTATTGAGCTTCCATATTTTTTACAATTCCTCGAATACCAAAAACTATGAGCGTAATCACTAAGCCTGAACCCACGAGGTACAAGCTTGTCTTTCTCAAAGTCTCATCGGTCATTGTGATTTTGATGTCGGTTTTTAATCCATCATCGCTAAACACATTGTCCAAATAGTTTTTTATACCTGTTCTTTCTTCTGTTTCCATGGTATTAGCTTATGGTTTTAAACTTCTCCTGAGACACGGTTTTAGTGCCAAATACCTTCTGAACTGCTGCTTCTGTTTTCGGACCAAACTTGCCATCAGTATCTAATCCCGATCCTTTTGAGTTCAGGTAGTTTTGGAGCTTTTTCACATTGGTACCACAGGTTCCAAATTTCAATGGGAAGCTGCTATCAGAATACATGCAACTAAATGAGCGAACTCCTGATGAACTGCTCGAAGTGGTTGTTCCTTTAATGCTTGCAGCAAATTGCTGTTTCTCTTTTCGTTTTTTCATAAAATACCATACACCAAAACCGGCTGCTGTAACTGCCAGTCCAGCTCCGATCCATAGCATTTTATTATCTAATTTGAATGTCTCTTTCTTCATGTCTTTAGGGTTTAATATTGAACTACCACTGCATCTTCACGCACATAACCTTCGGTTTTTCCTCCCACAGGTTTTGTCAATTTTATTCTGTACCAGTAATAGCCATCTTCACCTTTGAGGCGTTCTAAAATGGTTCCTACCGGATTGCTTTCTGCTTGTGTTAAAAGGTTGTGCGAGAAATCCATGGAAGTCCAATTCTCATTATCCACCTTGGCAGAGCTTCTTACATTCACATAACCTTCCGAACCGTAATGCACCTTTTTACCAATGAGCTTTTGCTCTTCTCGTTCTTTTTGTTTGCCACTTGTGGTGCGGTTCTTTCTGTTCTTGATAAACTTGTGAACTCCAAAACCTGCAAGTGCTACAACTACTGTGGCTACACCACCTATGATTAAATATTTCTTTGTCTTTGCATCCATAATTCTAAAGGTTAATAGCTTTCTAAAATGTCTTTTACTCGTGCCACTTCATCGGCATCATCTAGGTAGTAAGTGATGTACTCAGCCAAACTGCCGTATTTCATAGCACTGAACATTCGAGAAATCAGAGAAAGATTATCGGCACTTCCTGCTTCTTCCAAAGCAGAATAAATGGCTCCTTCATCATCATTGTACCAGGAACCGGCATCATAGATTTGGGTAGCCAGTTGTTTTGCTCTATCGTGGGAAAGTGTAACCTTTTCCGGACGAGCATAATTCGGATCAAAGCCTTTGTAGCTCATAATGTCTCGAATCTTCTTGCTGCTTTTACAGTCGGCAATTCCTGTTTTGCAAAGAATCGGACGTATCACGCCAAAGTAGGTAATACCAATACCTACTAGGATAATTCCCCCAATGATGTAAGGGGTAGCCTTGTTTTGTGATAAGCCTTCAACGGCTTTTGCTCCTGCAACTGCTCCTACCATGTTTTATATTTTTTGGATTGATTTATATGCCTATAATTTCTTCCGTGGTTTCCTTCACTTCGCTTTTGGTTAAGCCATTATCTTCCAAAAAGGACTTCAAGCGGTTTTTAATTTTCTCTTCTTTTTTAAGAGCCGTTTGCTTGTCGTACTTAATGTAGATTTGTCTGCCTAACCAAAAGCCTATTGCCAATGTGATTACCGTTCTCATTAGTCTTCTTCTTTGTAAATGTTTGTCTCTGAAATCCCAATGCTTTCCAACCATTTAGGAACATCAAAACTTGGACAAGCCTTGTTTGCTCCGGGAGCTTGGTTATGACCTAAAACCTGAATGTGCGGATGGCGTAATACCATGAACTTTACATAGGTTTCCAAAGTGCCTTTTTGCTCTTTAGTCCTTGTGTCTTTTGGCTTATCACCGCTTTCATCAACACCACCTACATACACCACATGCCTTGAATTGCCATTAATACCACGCACTCCATTGGATATTTCCCATGGATCTACTTGGTCGTCTTGGTTGAATGGTATGATGTTTACAAGCTCTCCATCGAGGTACACGATGTCCGAATATCCCGGACGGTTCCAACCTCTTCCTCCCAAATGTTTTGGGTTGGTGTGCATGCGAATAATATCGTCCTTGGTAAGCTCTTTGCCTTCAGGACTTGCGGTACAGTGAATGACCAGATAGTTTAATTTTCCCATTGTTTTAAATTTTAATTGTTGGTATTAAATATTTGAATTGAAGCTGTTTGTAATAGACCAAAATGGTAATGGTCTGTCCTGGAGCTATCTTAAACTCCCATGTCGATTTTCCATCAATCACATCACCACGAACGGCTGTTACTTCCGCTACATCGAGGTAGTTTTGTGGACTTTTGTAATTGTTGAATGAAATCGGGGTAACGTGTTGTTTCCCTGTTGGACTTTGGTGAATCAGTTTTAAGCCACTTGCTCGGTTTTCATCTGAAAACACGAACTTGGCATGCTTCACCAGTGCAGGTTTAAACTGAAACTCGGCTCTTTTTTCAGGATAACTTTCATTAATGGTGATGTCGCTACTACTTTCGGAATAACCGATAAAAGCAAGGTTGCCACCACTTGTATTGGTCGTAAACACCTCGCCACTCGGTAAGGCAGCTATACCAATATTCGGTGCATTGTTTAGCGACAAAGTCTCTGCAAGCGTACCAGTTGTGGAATAGATATAGGTTAAGCCAGTTTGACTGCTCAACACGTATAAAAATCCATTAACCGGATTATAGATGATTCCACTCGGTTGAAACCCTAATGGATAAGTGTTTTCGATGTTTTGAGTTTGTGGATTGAGCTCCAGTAATTCATTGCTGTTCTTGGCGATTAAAAACAGACTGTTTGAGGTTGTGGTAAACTCAGTCGGATAATCTCCTGTGGCATTAATTTCACCAATCAGGTTGTCGGCTGCATCAAATACGCTAACCGAATCTGAAGTTGAATTGCTTACCCAAACAGATCCTTGCTGATTCCACACCGAAACTGTTCTTGGATCCTCTCCAGTATTTAAAGTCGCTACTACATTATAGCTAGTACTGTCAATTTTGGATAAGGTGTTATCCAATAGATTGCTCACATAAAAACATCCATTATTAGGGTTGTAAGCAATGGAAGTTGGTCGATTGCCAACTGGTATAGTTTGAATGATGTTGTGCGATGCATCCAGTATTTTTACCGTATTTTCAACTGAACAAACTACCCAAGCTTCTCCATTAGAAGGGTTAAAAGCAACATCCACCGGAGAAACAAATCCGGGATAAACACTACCTAAAGCAACTGTTTTTACAATTGCTCCCGACTTATCCATGATAGTAATACTATCACTCAACTGATTGGCTACATATAGCAAGCTATTGAACGAATTGAATCCAACATTTTGCGGATGTACGCCTGTTTGTAATTCTTGATTTACTTTGTGATCCTGAACATCTCCGGGTAATGGTTTACTGATAGAAGTACCCATATTGGCTCCCCATAAATTGATGGTTCTAATCGAAGTACCATTATTGGTAAGGGTAATTTGTGTTTTGGATATTTCAGGTAAATGAGCTGCCTTTTCCTTGTAGTTCTTTTGGACTTCCAATGCTTTTTGGGCAAAGGCTTTTAATTTCTTTTTCTTGCGTTTGGCTTCATCAAAGTCATTGGAAACATCCATCACACCTGACACCGTTCCCCATGTTTTTAAGTCCTTTTTATAGGCTTTAGCATAGTTGGGGTTTTGAGTCATTAATGCCTGATGAATACGAGCATTAGAAATGCCAATAAAGTTGCTTTCAGTATCATCACCGTGCAACTTAGTTTCTTTGTCCGAGGTACTTATTGGCTTTTCGTCCTTATCGTTTTTGAAAAGGAAATAACCTGTGCCAACCACCGCCAAAGCTCCCAATAACCCTATTTTCTGCTTGCTGTTCATACGGCT
>JALEGO010000022.1 GCA_022763165.1 Flavobacteriales bacterium | reverse complement strand
TCGACGAAACCAAAACCGTCAAAGAAATTGTGGAAGAAGGTGTACAATGAGGTAAGTGACATTAAAAGTAGGTCCTCCCAAGTTGAACCTATTTGTGATTCTGAGTACTCTTATTTTTTCATTCTCCATTTATCTCATATAATTTAACCACCATCTCTGGAAAACAATAATAGCCCATATTTTCGCTGCAGTATCGCCAGGATTGGAAGAGTGTAGCTTTGCTTTGAGATACTTAATATAATCCCAATTGAAAATATTCTGTGAAAGGATAAATTCTTTATTAGTCAATTCATCTAAAAGACTTGCTAACTCTTTTCTGAACCATTTTAAAAGAGGTACTTCAAAGCCATGTTTGGGTCTCATAAAAAGCTCATTGGGGAGATCTTGCCTGAACGCTTCTTGTAGAATCTTCTTTTTGATCGAGTGATCTATTTTGAAAGAGGTAGGGAGACTAAAAGCGAATTCGACCACCTCTTGGTCAAGGAATGGTGTTCTTACTTCTAGGCTATTGGCCATGGACATGGCATCAACTTTTCTTAGCATGTCTCCAACTAGGACCATATTCGTGTCGGTCTTGAGGAAATCATTGAAATCAGAACTCTTAAGACTTGCAAGTAATTCATTTTGAATATGAAGTAACTGATTCTGATTTGGACTGGGCTTGAGCAATTGATTTACTTCATTTTCCCTCATGATGGATGCCCAAAGCCAATATCGATCTTTTACGGATAGTTTTCCCCCCTCATAAAACTTGTTGATTTGACGTGCAAAATTGCTAAAAGAGCTATTTCTTGATTGAGGGATGAACTTTGCAACCCATCCAAATGAGCGGGCTAGTTTTTCCTTTAATCCAGGATTTAAAACCTTAAACTCCGCCATATGTTTGTTATATCCACTGAAAATTTCATCAGCACCATCACCTGACAGAATAACGGATACTTGCTCTTTGGTTTTTTTAGATAGAATATAAACTGCAATGGCTGATGAATCTGCAAAGGGTTCATCTAGATAATCAAGAATATCCGAGAGTGATTCGCTAAAATCATCATTTGTTAGATAGAAGGTTTGGTGATCGGTTTTGATTTTTTCTGCAACGAGATGTGCATATCTTGTTTCATCAAAGAATGGTTCATCTTTGTATCCTATAGAGAATGTTTTTAGGTTGTTAGTTTGTTTTGACGCTATTGTACTGATAATTGAGGAGTCTATTCCTCCACTCAGAAAAGTTCCTAAGGGAACATCCGAAACCATTCTTGAGGTGACCGACTTTGTCAGCAATGCTTTAAGCTGGTTCTTCGCAGAATCATAATCACTTATCTCAAATTGATTTGACTTCAATTCGTAATATGGTTCTACTTGCAAATCACCATCTTTGATTTTGATATAATGACCAGGTTTGAGTTTGAAAACATTGGAAAGAATGCTTTCTGAACCGGGTATATAGTTAAACCTGAAATACAGATGAAGAGCTTCAGGATTTATTTCTCTTTCTATTTGATATTTCAGAATAGACTTGAGTTCTGATGCAAAAATGAACTTATCAGAATCCTGATAGTATAAAAGTGGTTTTATACCAAAACGGTCTCTGGCAATGAATAATGATTTTTCATGATTGTCGTATATGGCTAAACCAAAGAAACCATTGATCTTTTTTAAAGCATCCGCCCCCTCTTGAATATACAATTTGAGAATGACTTCGGTATCAGAAGATGTTGTAGATGAAATGCCTTTTTTCTCAAGTTGATTCCGATGTTCCTTAAAGTTGTAGAATTCACCATTGTAAACAATCCTATATCTACCATCTTCGCTAGTAAATGGTTGGTTTGCTGAAGGTGATGTGTCAATGATCGACAACCTTCTATGCCCTAATAAAACTGTATCATCAGCATATGTGCCATGGGCATCTGGACCACGTTTGCTTAAAACTGTAGTAGCCTCCTCCAGTAATTTTTCAAAATGATTTGCTTTATGATCGAAGGAATAAAGACCAGTAATTCCACACATGATTGACTAAGCTCGCTCAATGTGCGAACTGAAACAATTTACAGGTGAATTACTTCATCGTATGCCGCAGCTGTTGCTTCCATTACCGCTTCACTCATGGTAGGATGCGGATGTATAGCCTTAAGAACCTCGTGACCAGTGGTTTCTAGTTTTCTTGCTGTTACTATTTCAGCAATCATTTCAGTAACATTGTAACCAATCATGTGTCCACCTAAAAGTTCACCATATTTTGCATCATAAATGAGCTTCACAAAGCCTTCTGAGTGTCCTGCGGCCTTAGCTTTACCAGAGGCTGAAAAAGGAAATTTTCCAACTTTGATCTCATACCCAGCTTCTTTTGCAGCTTTTTCAGTGTATCCAACTGAAGCTATTTCAGGTGAGCAATAAGTACATCCTGGAATGTTGTTATAGTCAATGGGCTCTGGGTTTTGACCAGCAATTTTCTCAACACAAACAATGCCTTCAGCTGAAGCAACATGAGCAAGCGCCTGTCCCGGAACTACATCACCGATAGCATAGATACCAGAAATATTGGTCTCATAATATTCGTTTACGATGATTTTTCCCTTATCAGTTGCGATACCGACATCTTCCAGTCCAATATTTTCGATATTCGAAACGATACCAACTGCAGATAATACAATATCCGTTTCGATTTTTTCTTCTCCTTTTTTCGTCTTAACTGTTGAAATACATTTGCCTCCTTTAACTTGAACACTCTCGACCGCAGCTTCAGTCATTACTTTCATCCCACTTTTCTTAAAGGATCGGCCTAATTGCTTAGAGACTTCTTCGTCTTCTACTGGAACAATGTTGGGCATATACTCCACTAAAGTTACTTCAGTACCAATGGATTGATAAAAGTATGCGAACTCTGAACCAATCGCACCAGAGCCAACAACCAGCATTGATTTTGGTTGTTTCGACAAAGTCATTGCCTCTCTGTAGCCAATAATATTCTTGCCATCTTGCTTCAAGTTGGGCAGCTCTCTAGAACGAGCACCGGTAGCAATAATAATGTTTGTTCCTTCAACAGTACTTTTCTTGCCTTTTGCATCAGTAACCTCTACTTTTTTAGGGCCTAGCACTTTTCCAGTACCATTGATTACATCAATTTTGTTCTTTTTCATTAGAAATTGAACGCCCTTACTCATACCGTCAGCAACATCCCTACTTCTTTTGATCATACCACCAAAATCTACAGCACCACTTTTAACAGTAATTCCAAAATCCGATGCATGGTTTAGATAATTGAAAACTTGTGCGCTTTTAAGAAGTGCTTTCGTTGGAATACAGCCCCAATTCAAGCATATTCCACCTAAAGATTCCTTTTCAATGATAGCTGTTTTCAATCCCAATTGAGAAGCTCTAATCGCTGCAACATACCCACCTGGTCCGCTTCCAATAACAATAACATCGTAACTCATATCTGTGATTTTAATTCAACGCGAATTTAAAAATTAAATAGGCTTTAAACCTGCTTTATGCATTAGAAAATCTATTCGCTTTTGAAATACTTACAAAATGTGACACTTGTGTATATTTTTTATTTACCAAGCCATTCATATGTCACTTTAATGAATTTCTTATTTCATAGGTGTTTCAAGTATCATAATCAGTGGTGAATGTATAAATGCGGTAAATGAAAACTATTGATGGAAGGACAAATTTCATTTCTTGACAAATTGATAGATTCTTGTTTTATACTTAAAAACACCAGTCCCTCAAAATGTACAACTTAACACTCAAACTAAGTCGTTAAAATTGCTGATAGACAGAATAATATATATTTTCATGAGTATAAAATTTAATAAGACTATGGGATTATTTGGAAAACTTAAAAACCTAGCTGGGATAGGCGGTGTTAAAATCAAAATTGAAGCACCTGCTCAGGTTGATGCAGAATCAGGGACTATTAAGGGAGTGATAAGCGCAACGACTAAAAGTGATCAGTACTTGTTGGACTTGACAGTTACTTTAGAAGAAGTTGTCACTACAGGAAGAGGTGATAATAAAGAGACAGAAGTAAATAGTCTAGGTGAAATTAAAATGGATCTTAACATTGATATCGCCACTGGAGAGGAGCAATTATTCGAATTCGAATTGCCTTTTAAATTGACAGGAAGTAATATCAGTGATTTAGCAAAAAAAGGTGGAGCTTTAGGAGCTGTAGGTAGACTAGGCGCTATGGCCGCCAATGAAAAGATTGAGCACAGATTAGTTGCTGATTTGGATGTTAAGAATGTAGCTTTGGATCCCTCTGATGAAGCTAAAATCATATTGAACTAAGTCAAGTTTTCGCAAGACTCGATTTTTAAGGGAACTTCAAAAATACCTGTTTATAGGTTTCAAAATTCATCTCGGACCAATGTATGATATGATATCGGTATTGGTAAGTTTGAATTTGACACAGAACCAGACTGCACAGCATAAAGCCCAAACTAATTTTTCTGATGTTCCCCTTTTTCTCTCTTAACCAAAATGCTATAGGGAGAAACATAATGGCGTAAATGTCTATGAATGGACGTAATCCAAAACTTCCTCCATAGTACCACTGATGCCAACTTGAGGTGATATAAAGAAAAATGAAGAGAGCAGTCATGTACAACATCGCTGCTCGGTTGCTGCGTTTATGTA
>JALEGO010000165.1 GCA_022763165.1 Flavobacteriales bacterium | reverse complement strand
GATTCAATTATTGATTTGGCAAATGGATATTTTGAACAATACTCAAAGAGTGAATTGAATAAGACCATTCTAAGGCAAGCCACAGTATTCAATAACCAAGACGGATCTGTTCTTTTAGGTATTTCCGTTAATGAATGGGACTTTGTTTGCATGGTATCCGAGACAAACTTCTATGAAATACATAAGTCAAGACAAAAGATCATACCCCTGGATATAAAATCTGTCCTTCCTGTATTGACCTATAAAAGCTTTTTGAAAGACTCTGTTTTGCACTCAGATTTTATAGCATTTCTAAATAAATTGGATTTATATGAAAGAGACTTATCCAATGATTTTGAAGAATATCTAAATCAAATTTTTAGCATTAAGTTTTTGATGCCTCGAAAAGGCACTTCTGTAACTGCATACATTGATGTTTGCGACTACTATATGCATCCTCGGGATTTAAAGCGTTTACAAGAGGAGTATTTCACTCCGGTTTTGTTGAGTTTTGATCGAAAACTCAAGAAATTTGTTCATCGTTAGTTTGAACTATTGGAACGATTGGTTTGAATTAATGTTTTATTTATGATTATGATGATAGGCTATTACTTATAGTTTGTAATTTTACACAATTTTAAACGGTTACGAGTATTCATAAAATGAATAGACTTTCACCCTTACTCTTCGTGATGTTCTTCCTATTTGGTTGTAAACCTAGTAAAGGAAATATATTCTATAGATCATTTGGTTCAAATGAGAATCCAGCGATAATTTTTTTACATGGAGGTCCTGGTTATAATTCTTTTTCGTTCGAAGCGTCAACCGCCCAAAAATTGTCAGATTTAGGATATTTTGTTATTACTTTCGATCAAAGGGGATGCGGAAGATCTATGGATGTTCCTAATTCAAGTTATGACTTGAAGGAATCCTTTGAAGATATAGACAGCATTTATCTAAAAAATAACATTTCTAAAGCAACATTAATTGGTCACAGTTGGGGAGGAACTTTAGGAATTAAGTATGCACTGCAACATAAAGATAAAGTTGATAACCTAATATTGGTAAGTTCTCCAGTTTCGTACCCTGAAATTTTCAAAACCATTCTAAAAAAATGCAGAAAGATTTATACTGAATCAGGATCTTCACAACTTAATTATATTGAGATTTTGGAAAATGGAGATACAACGTCCCTAGACTACAGCACATACTGTTTAATGCATGCCATGTACTGCAAACTTTATAAATCCAATGACCAGACAGAAACAGCCTCAAATATTTGGAAAGCACTTAGAAATCATCCTAACAGTATCTATTTAAATGATTCAAAAAAAGACCCAGTAATTGGTTTTTATGAAAATGAACAATATACGACCATGAACTTGACTTCGGATTTAAAACAATTACGCGAGTGCATAAACATCCTTGGTCTTTATGGGGTAGATGATGGGCTATTCGATTTAGATCAATTCAAACAGATTGAGGCGCTTATTGGTAAGGACCATCTTTTCGTTTTGCAAAAAGCATCACATAGTGTTTTTATTGATCAGCAAGAAGAGTTTTTAATACAGGTCGATAAATTTTTGAAGCACCACTGAATTTCTTAAATCAAAAGGCTATTGATAATGAAAAGGCTTAAAGAATCTTTATTGGAATACCTACAAATTGCTTTGAGCATAGTTTTAGCCAGTATCGGCTTGAAAGCTTTTCTACTTCCAAATGGGTTCTTAGATGGAGGAGCGACTGGAATATCAATTTTAATTGGCGAATTTATACCTATTGAATTATCCTATATTCTTCCGGTAATTTCACTACCGTTCTTAATTCTTGGATGGTTCACGGTATCCAAGCGCATAGTTGTCAAATCTGCAATCTCGATAGCCATACTATCATTGGTGATTCATTTTGAAACATTCGAAGCCATTACAGATGATAAGCTTTTGATCGCCATTTTTGGAGGGATCTTTCTTGGAGCAGGAATTGGTTTAGGGATCAAAAACGGATCCGTTTTAGATGGCTCTGAAATTCTTGGTATTTTTTTGAATGAAAGATTTGGCTTGCCTATTGGCAATGTGATTTTAATGTTCAATACTGTTTTGTTTACTATAACGGCTTTCTTTATATCTGTCGAGGTAGCGCTGTACTCAGTCTTGACTTTTATAGTTACTGGCAAAGTAATTGATTTTGTGTTCATCGGTTTCGAAGATTATGTGAGCCTTATGATTATTGGGGAGCATTCTAAAGAAATTCAAAGAGCCTTAATTCAAGAAGCTGGAATAGGAATGACCATAATCAAAGGTGCACAGGGTTTTGGGAGCCGCGGGGAGTTGGACAATGTAGATATCGTACACGCAGTGCTAAATCGTATAGATTCCAAAAGGGTATACCGAATCATCAATCAAGTGGACGAAAATGCATTCATCATTGAGCTTGATGTAAACAATGTAAAAGGCGGAGTACTTAGAAAATATTTGAGCAAAAAGAATACGAAAAAGCTCTCTCCAACCATTTATCAAAAGCACATTCAAAACGAGAAAACAAGTTCATAGGTTCTCGTCTACTCGTTTCGTCAATTGAAGAATGCCCCCATTATTCTATTCAGTAAGTCGAACTTAATCACCTTCATATTAAAATCAGATTAGAATTCATTCTGAAGGCTGCTAAAATCAAACTGCGGCATAAAGTTTGAGCCATTTTTTTATAATCTAAAAACTAGAAACTATGAAAATTCGAATCGCCTTACCATGGCTATGTCTTTGCCTTTTCTGCAGCAGTTGTGTAATTATCAGACCAGGGGAAGTTGGGGTTAAACGTACTTTGGGAAAACTGTCCAATGAGATTTTGGATCAAGGTGCATATGGAGTTAATCCATTTGTAACCAAAGTCATTAGAACACCAATTCGAACAAACAACTTGCAAGTTAATCTTAGCCTCCCTAGCAAGGAGGGATTAAACATCAATTCAACAATTTCGATTCTCTACCATATTGAAAAAGAAAAAGTTCCTGTGATCATTGAAAAAATTGGTAGGGATTATGAGCAAATCATTAGAAATGTTTTCAGATCCGGGGCCGCGGATGTCTGTTCAAAATTTATGGCAAAGGATATGCATTCAGGTAAAAGAGGAGAAATTGAAGAACAAATTGCGTCTAAAATGAATAAAATTTTAATGCCCAAGGGGATAAACATAGAAGCTGTTCTAATGAAAGATATTCAATTACCCAAAGGGCTTTATAATTCAATTGAAGCCAGACTAAAAGCTGAACAAGAGGCTTTAAGAATGCAATTTGTATTAGAACAAGAAAAAAGAGAGGCCGAAAGAAAAATCGTGAATACTGAAGGCGAAGCAAAAATGGAAGTCATTCGTGCTACAGCCGAAAAAGACGCTAATCTAATCTTGGCAAATGGTACGGCTAAAATGACAATTATTGAGGCAGAAGCGAAAAAGGATGCACAGCTCATTCTATCTAAGGGTGAGGCAGAAATGGAAGTCATTCGCGCAAACGGAACGAGAGATGCTCAAAAAATTGTCTCAGAAGGTTTGACAACCCGAATCCTAGAATTAAAAAGGATCGAAGCATTTTCAAAACTCACAGAGAATTCAGGTTCCAAGCTCGTCATTACAGATGGGAATGCCCCATTTTTACTTGATCCGAGTACCAAATAAGGCTCAATCAAATATCATTTACGATCACAGCGAATTGGTTACATTTGTTTTAACAATTGTAGCCAATTCTCTATTCTATTGGGTTTGATGTTGTGCATGCACAGTGAATTCATCTAGACGCTAATTTCGTGCAACATGATTCAACTGGTTTGGAGCGCATAAATTTTTACGAAAATGAATTTGACAAAACAGGAACTTCAAAACCTTTCTCAGCTTTTTCTAAGTCCAGATGACAACAACACTCGCGTGGCGTTTGAAATGATGGACGATGATCTCAGCACTCACCTGTTAACCGAAATATTTGCTGTCTACAAGCTGTGTGAAGATCCAGAACTTAAGGATAAAGCCAAAGAAATTCTTGAAAAACAGGGTTCATCTAATCTCAAAGCAGCAATGAAATGGACCTTGAAACTCAGTGATGATGGGTCACTATATGGCGCAACTGAAAAAACGATCGCTAAAAACATTGACAAGTACTGCGATGGTAAAGAGCTGATTGGCACCAAAATGGCAGAGGCCATGTTCAAAAAATTTGGAATTGGATCACATTATCTTTTGAGTAAAGTGCCTAAAAGCCAAATCAAAGAAAACCTTCAAATCTTCATTGATAACAGGAAGTTTACTTTGAAAGATGCGGCTTTGACGAAGTTTCCAGACGAATTATTTGAGTACGATGATTTGGAGGAAATCGACTTAACCAACAACAAAATTAAGACGATTCCCGCTAAGATACAGCGTTTTAAAAACCTTAAAGTATTGAGGATGACCGGGAACAATCTAAAGACAATTAATCCTGGCATCCTTAAACTTAATAACCTTGAAGAACTCTATTTAAACCACAACTTATTCGAGGAATATCCAGAACTAATCCATCAAATTAGTTCGCTTAAAAAACTGGACATCACTGCCATGACCAATATCAATATGTACAAGGGCCTTGAGATACCTAAAAGCATCCAGGATCTGAAAAACCTTCATGGCATTGGCATAGCGAATTACAAAGATGCCACGCTCAATTGGAGATTCTATTCTCCCTATAGGAATTATCCTCATTTGAGCTGGTTAGAAACAGAAAAACCTTTGGATTTAAGACCAGAACAATTGGCTCGAAAGGCAAACGAGGTGAACGGAGGTGCTATTGCCTATATTTTTCGTCATTTAGATGATGTCGAATTAAAAAAGGAAATACTCTCTAAATTCTATGACAAAAAAACAAAAACACTGGATTTTGACTTAAATATTTCTCAAAGCTTGTTTAAAGAGGCTCAATATCTTGAAAACATTCCTGAAGAAATTACAAGTTTTGACATTGAGACCTTGAATTTAGGGGATACAAGAATTGGCACATTAGCATCTCATTTTAGAACTGAAGATGAAGATGAAGATTTTGAAAAATTTGATGCCATACGATTGGCTCCTATAACCAAACTGGTTCAACTTAAAAGTCTTATTCTTAAGAGCAACACATTGACTAATTTACCTGATCTTTCGAAGCTGACAAATCTCGAATATCTGGACTTGAGCTTTAATGACTTAAAGTGTGATTTAAGCAGCATTGGAAAGTTGAGTAACTTAAAAGAATTGAACTTGTATTCTGCTCAGGACCATTGGGATGAGCCTCCTAAAATTCCGGATAATTTTAAAAACCTTAAAAACCTCAAAAAAATTTACTATCACTTCTTCGAGATGAATGAAGAAGAATACCTCAATAGACTGAAGGAGCTATTGCCTGATAGTTGTGAGATTCTTTTGGATGTCGAATAGCTTGAGATTTACACCTCTCTTCAAATGAAAAACCTTGGACTCATATTGATATTGATCTTGACACTGCTTTCATGTAACAATGATCAGAATACTAATAATGATAAGGCTCAGCTTACAAAAGATTCAGTTGACACTTCATTGAGCAATATGCTCAATATAGATTTTTCGGATGAACCTGCCTGGTTTACTCAAAACCTACAGGACCTAAGTAATATGAGTTTGGAGCTGAAATGTTGGAGGGAAAAAATTCAAATTGATGGTCAGAATTATGAATGGGGTCGATTTCCTAAAATGCCATGTGAAGCCACCCCCTATTGGCAGATTGCATCTAAAGGGATGGAAGCCATTCCTTTATTAGTCCAAAGACTTAGCGATCAAACTAAAACCAAAATCTATCATGAGTGTAAAGGTGAAAACCTTAACATAAATGAATTGAGTTATCTAATAACATCGGAAATATTCGATTTACCCTTAGCCGCTATCACGCAATCTCAATATTGTGTAGTGGACTCTTGCAGCCCTTATAGAAATTTCGAGTTTGCAAATCAAGAACCTTCTAAATTTCAAAATCAATTGGTCGAATTCTTTGATACAGTCTCTTATTCATTCGAAGAGTTTGACGCATCAGTAAAAAATGATTGTTCAAAGATCAAGGGCAAATACAGAATGGTATATTGAGTTCTTTTGAATTGAATTTCACTATATTTACTAATTAAGAATCTGTTAATTACAGTTTGAAAAGGCGTTACTCATATCTATTGGTTTTAATCGTTCTCCTTTCTAGTTGTATTAAAAAGAAGTATACTTATGAATTCAAATTCATAAATAATTCCAGCAAAACAGTATTCAAATATGGCTGGATCGATCATAAGGATACTGACGGTCCTAATAATCTCATTGAAATTGAAACTGGAGATACTTCTGAGGTCTTTTCTCATACAGACCGATTGCCTGCTATTTTACTCGTATCCCCTGGATTTGAAGTTTTTGCTGAAGAGAATGATTCACTAATCTACATTGGTTTCGCGAAACTTGTGGATCTAGAAAAAAAGAAGACTAATGTGATTCATCTATTTGATGATAAATTAAGCGAATTGACTTTTGAAGACTAACTAAAAAGTCTGTCTTATTCATCCTCCAACAATTCAAGCAAACGGCTAATTTCATTCTGATTATTGGCAGAATGAATGGAATTCATAATCTGTAACTTTTCCTTTTTTGTCAGTCGCCAGGATAGTGATATGATGTCTTCATTACTTCTGTCCAATTCCAAACTCACCACATCAATAGTACCTCTAAAACATCTAGAAGCCAGTTGTAAAAGATTATCTTGTTGATAGTTATGTGTTTTAGTGATATTTCTGTACACCGCTCCAACGGGAGATAAAATCTCATCAGAAGCTTTAGGATCTTTCGGTTTTGATTTCATACTTTCCTTATAGGAATCTCGCAGTTGTAGAATGATGACGCCAGAAGTGTTTTTGTTGATCCAATCTTCATGGCTCATAATATATTTTAGGCTAATCTCTGTTCCATAATTATCTCTCAAACCTGCATCCATAACATTAATCGGTGGTTCTGTGGGTAAAGTGGGGTTCGGAAGTATGTAGGGAAAGGTAGCATTCATTCTCAAAGCGGTTGAGAACCGTAAGTCCTCTGCTTTATTTTCCTTAAAAAAACGCGAAAACTCTATGTACTCCAAAATGTTGTTATTACTCACATTCCCTTCAGCCCTATTGTTGGCCAAATAGGAAACGGGTTGCGAAGAAATCAGTAACCTCCTGGCATCATTCGTTATGGTAGGAGTAATTAAAAATAATGGAATCCGAGCTTGATATTCATCCTCGCTATAGTCTTTGATACGCTTTGTAAGTATGCCTCCAGTATTGATTATAAACTGTTTCTCAAATTCATAACCCCTATCCTTGGGATATTCAAACTTCCCATCACTAAATTTTTGAAAACGTGGAAACAAGTCATTTATGGCGATGGTAAAACAAACCGGGTTCAGGAGATCTTTTCCAATGTTTTGAAAGTGTTTTTGGTCTTTCACATTGATCTCCGGGTCTAATTGTCTTCGCAAATATAATTCTCTGATATAAGCTGAACCCAACAAACCTCCTGAAGAGCCCGTCATGATGTGAGTTCTATCCAAAAACTTGCCTCCAGACACGCTATCCAAGTGGCTCAAGGCATGATAGGTCCACAAAGCTGATCTAGAACCACCTCCACTTGAATTAACAATGACCAGCTTAGGTTTCTTCCTAATAATACTTTTTTCAGTTGCATTCCTGGACTTCCAATTGTTCAATATATCAACACCATGGGACAAATCAGCTTGTTCCTGTTCCTCATTATTGCAAAGTTTTGCCAAACTTGACTGATTGTATTGTTGTTTGATATTATAATCTAATCCGTAGGCATAATTCGTATATTCAAAGTATGATCCATCGAAACATTGAGTAAAAAGCACTGCAAGTCCTATTACCAATAACAAGGTCCATTTTCTAAACCAAGTGTAAAGTGCGCTAATCGCCATGACCAAAACCGTAAAAATTAACAAGACACTCGCCCCGGCTGGAATAATAAAAAGTGGGTTATCTCTGAAAATACCCACAACTACAAGTGAGCAGAGTATAATAAGTTCAAAAAGCGATGCATTGATATGATTTTGAGCAAATACCGTCCTTAAAACTTCTTTATCATAGTGGGTGCTCTCTCTTGCCAAAGCTATCCTAAAAAAATTGGCCATGTAGGTCTCAATATGTATGCTTTCATACCGTCTCCTACCAGCAAATTTGCCCCATCTATGAAATATTCCGCGCGCTGGGGTTTTATCCTTTTTATCATCATCATCTTCTTCATCCTTTTCTTTGGTTAAATAAGCGAAAACACTCTTATTCGTAGTAAAAAAATATCCCAAGGATAATATTATAAAAACCATGTTGCCAAGCAAGAACCCTAATACATTCTCTGCTACTTGTCCGCCTGTCTCAAATTCTCTATTCAGCTGAAAAGAAGCTAAGTTTATACAGTAAACAATTACAAATCCTATAGGAATGACGAAATTGTTGATGCAAAACTTAAAGAAAGGCCTTGATAAAGTGGCGATGAAGGAGAAAGAATGTCCATTCAAAATATAGCTCGCAATGTTGTAAGCCATAATGAATCCGCCACATGCAAAGCCAAGAATAAGATGACTTGTAAACCCTACCTGACCTAAGTATTCAGGATACAAAAACAAATAAGGTACTCCAAAGCTTTGTGCAAGGTTTTCTGTGATATAGGCGAACAGAATAATCCATGGAAAAAGCAGCAACACATTGGTTCGCAATTGATACAAGAATAACTGGAAAGGGAAAAAGTAAATTACCCTTTTAATACGCTGTTTACCAGTTATTTGTTCCTTATCAACCATTCGCCTAAACAGTTTTACGGAAATATGTGTACTAAAGTTCCTTTTTGTTTAGAGCAAATTTAGCCATCTCGGTTTTAAATGCTTTGAAAACATTGAACTACAGTGTCATTGGATGATGTGATAAGTTTTATCTTATACAAACCCTATTACAAATGAAAAAAGGGGAATCACTTCCCCTTTAACTCGTTCTTTACCAACGCAGACTACTTCTGTTAATTTCGAAAAGTTTCTTCGACATTTTCAGACATAGCT
>JALEGO010000164.1 GCA_022763165.1 Flavobacteriales bacterium | reverse complement strand
AGGCGAGACAGGTGAAGCAAGTTTTGTAACTGATGCACTTTCAAATCGATTTCGAGAAACAGAATATATGTTAAATATTAAAGCAGATTATGCATTGGGAAATGGAAAATGGAGAGTAATGGGCGGTTACGAAATCCAACATTTGAGCTATAAAACCTTTGAAAATCAAGAAGCTGATGCAATTAACCAAAACACTGGAGCTGAAACTACGGCTCCTAATGGCTTCTCTCTTTTAAAAAGAGACTTTGAACAAGGTAATATTTCTGGTTTAGCTGGTGGTTGGGTGTCTATTCTACAAACAGCTTTGATTTTTGATACTCGAGATTTTGAACCAGACCCAACTAAAGGTGCGTATTTCGAGATTGCGAATGAATATTCAAGCAACCTTATCGGTTCACAGTTTGACTTTGATAAACTTTTTATTCAAGGAAGATATTACCATAAGCTGCCTTTTGGAAAAAGGACTGTCATTGCAGGTCGGTTAGGAATTGGAAATATATTTGATTCAAATGCACCATTTTTTGAGTTTCAAGATCAATGGAGCCCAGATGGTAGTATAAATGCATTGGGAGGAAAACAGTCACTCAGGGGATATCGAGCCAATAGATTTTTAGCACGTTCTCTATGGTTTTCAAATATAGAATTCAGATATAGAATTGCAGAAATTAAATTAGGTCAACAAGATTTCGCATTTGGACTTGCACCATTTTTTGATCTTGGAACAGTTAGAGATAGATGGCAAAATTTAGACTTTAAAAATCTTAAGAGTTCATTCGGATCTGGGTTAAGAATCGCATGGAATCAATCAACGATTATTTCTATTGATTATGGTATTTCTAAAGAAGATAAGTTGCTATTTATTAAAATAGGTCAAGCGTTTTAATAAGCCACTTTAATTCAAATACATTACTAAACAAAAAATTATCTACTTTGTTTTAGGATTGTTATAATTGTTTAATTGTTTAATTGTTTAATTGTTTAATTATGAAGTATTTAAGTTTATTTTTATTATCGATTCCATTATTATTTGTGGGTTGCAAGAAAGATGAATATAAAGACTATGACAATCTTCAGGTCATATGTAATACATATACTGGATCTGTGATGGTTACCTCGACTGGAAGTGATCCCGGGGCTGATTTTACTGGGGATGGAGATTCAGGAGAGTATTGTTTCGTTTGGGAAAATTCTAAAAATACGGCAGATGCTAATTTTGATATTACCACTCCTACTGGTTCAGTACAACTAATTGTAAACGATGCAAAGGGAGATGAAGTATTAAACGAAACCAGATCTGCTGGAGGAGATGATACTTTTAGTGGCGTGACTTCTAAAGGAAAAAAGGGAAAATGGTTGGTTAAATTCATATTTACCAACTTTGATGGAGATGGAAGTTATTCGTTCTCTCCGGGAGATTAATATTTATTTGATGATCAAACACAAAGGAAGAGGGCTGTGCTTCTCTTCCTTTTTTTATATTATGAGTATTCTTGAAGAAGTAGAGCATTACTGTATACAAGTTTTAAGAAAGACTGAGTGTGCATCACATCCTTTCCACAATGAGCAGCATACAAAGGAGGTTGTGGAAAATGTTTCAATAATTGGAAAGCAATTATCTATATCAAGTAAAGAACTTGAACCTGTAATAGTCTCAGCATGGTTTCATGATTTAGGATTCTCAGAAAAATATCAAGGTCATGAGGCTGTTAGTGCAACACTTGCTAGAGACTTTCTGGTTTCACAAAATTATGATGAAGAAAAAACTAACATAGTCTTATCAGGTATTGGGGCCACCCAAAAGCCTCAAAACTTACAAAATGAATTGGCTAAAGTTCTTTGTGATGCAGTAAAAGCTAAAGATTTAATAGAAGAGTAATTTAAATTTATTGAAAGCACAAATGAGTATTCAAGATAAACTGATAAAGAACAAAATTAAACCCACAGCCATGCGCTTGCTGGTTTTGCAACAACTTATGTTACGTACTTCTGCTGTAGGGTTGACCGAATTGGAAAATTCTTTTGAGAAAGCTGATAGGACGACTCTTTACCGTACACTAAAAACTTTCGAAAAAAACAAGCTTATTCACAGTATTGATGATGGAACGGGAATTACGAAGTATGCTCTCTGTCTTGAAGGTTGCAAATGCAGTCCAGAGGATCTACATGTACATTTTCACTGTAACAATTGTAAAGAGACGTTTTGTGTAACTCAAACCCGTATTCCAACAGTGAAGTTGCCTGTTAATTTTCAACTTTCTGAAATAAATATGGTCATAAAAGGGACTTGCGGAAACTGCAGAGAATAACTTTGCAATACCATTGCACGAGTTGATTCACTATATTTGTACTTCATGCAAGTTATTAGGTCAGTCATATCGCTTTTTCTCTTGTTGGTCTATTCAATAAGTTTTGCCCATGACCTGATACCTCATTGTCATTTTAGTGAAATAACAGAACAAATTGCATCAGAACATGGACATCTCCATCACCATCTAAAAAATCACAAACACGCTAAATTTGAAGATTTAGATGATGATGACATTCTGCATGAAAACCATCTGGATGATAGTTTGTTTGATTTTGTGATTTGTCTGTTAAGTGAGCTCGAGCATCCTGCATCTGAAATACCACATCACCATTATGTTCCGGTAAATACCAATGACAATCCTAAAAATGAACCTACTAAATTCAGGTTAGTTTCTGTGCTTGTTTCTGTATTCAATCTGCCCATAGTTACAGAACCGCTAATACCGACTGGCAATGACACGACCCTTGTCCTTGAAGTCCCGGATATTATATCTTCACCTCACCGAGGCCCTCCTTTGATTTCTTAATTACCCGCTCAATTTTTAGAGTAGGTTAAGTAATCGCTCCTTGTTAGAGTAGCGATCACTATTCCCTTCGGTTTCCCGAAGGATAATTCATTATATACTTAAACAAGAAATTCATTCATTATGATTGATAAAATAATCGGATTTTCCATCCGTAATAAACTAATAATCGGGCTTATGGTAATCGGGCTTATGGTATGGGGTGGCTATGCTGTAAAACAGCTTCCCATAGATGCCGTGCCTGATATTACCAATAACCAGGTACAGGTAATTACCATAGCACCTTCCATAGCAGCACAAGAAGTGGAGCGTCTCATCACTTTTCCAGTTGAGATAACAATGGCTACTATTCCGGACATTGAAGAAATAAGATCCTTTTCTCGATTTGGTCTGTCTGCTGTTACCATTGTTTTTGAAGATGATGTAGATGTGTACTGGGCACGGCAACAGGTAAATGAACGGCTTACAGAAGCCAAAAATCAAATACCAAATGGAATTGGGACTCCTGAAATGGCTCCGGTAACAACAGGTTTGGGGGAGATTTACCAATATGTAGTCCACACCAAAGAGGGATACGAGAATCAATATACTGCAATGGAACTT
>JALEGO010000163.1 GCA_022763165.1 Flavobacteriales bacterium | reverse complement strand
GGCTCGCCATTAAAGAGATTGTAGGATTGGTAGAAGGAAAAAAAAGAGGAGCAAAGAGAGAAGCAAAAAAGCCATATAAGGTAATATCATAAAATTCTAAAGCTGTGCCTGCCATAGCCGCAAATACGGTTTTAACTCGTTTCATACCTTCCTCCATAAAAATAAAGTGTTTTTAAGAAATATCTGAAGAGAGAATGGAGAGCTATTATTTGGAAAGTTATTGCTTTGCACAATTTGCCTTTCTTATCTATTTTTCTTTCCTTAATAGCATGTGAAGAAAAGCAAATTCAATATTTCTATCATCTGCTTTTTGAGATTGTACCTATGAAGCATTATCGAGTTTTTTCAATACCATCAAGTCCATTATTCATAAAAGAGAATGCTCATATGCTTAATTGATGTTTCAAAAATATGGTTTAAATAAATACTATAAAAGAGAGAGCAATCTATATTATAAACTTAAATTTGTTTTTACTCTTTTGTTCATGAAAGTGCTTCAGAAATGAAAGGTTTTTATTTCGAATGAATATGGTTTCTTCCCAACAGCAAAAGACCCCATTAGGTAATAAAGTTTTCCATACAACAAAAATGCATCAAAATCAAAAAACCAACTCTATCAATGATAGGTGCCATAACCATAATTGTTTTTCTCTTATAGAAGATCCTCTATGGAAGTCAGTTTGTATTGAAATGACAGATTTAATGGGCCCTTCTCCGATACAAAAAATGTGGGATAGTAAGCTCGGCGTTTTTTGCTCTGAAAGCAAATCTATAAATTTATGCTGCCCAACTGATGAAACAGCTCAATTTGTTAACCAGTATTCTTTCTTAATTCTAGGCAGCCTTCAACGTTATTTCCCAGCTATAAAAACTCTAAAAACTAAAGTTGAGTATGCTAACTGAGCTTCTATAGAGCAGTTCTGTTTGTTATTGTTATCCTAAGTGAGCGCAAAATTCATGAGGGTAAAAGGTATTTTTGATTTCCATTATTATACACTCGATAGTGGATCTGGTTTTGTCTTCAAAAGAGCTCCAAAATCTTACTCCAATTCTATTATCTCTCATAATTTTTTCCTAGCTACCCGAAAATTTTTGAGAAACTTCTTTTTTTACAAAATATTAGTCTTTTCTTTTTTCATCCTTTGATTGAAATAAGATAATACAAATTGGTAAGTTTTTATTTTCTTTCTCAATAATTTTTCTATTCAAAGAGTACTGCTTCATCCTCGCTCTCCTTCTCATCATCTTCCTCAGAAGAAACTGCTTCACTGTTAGAAGTTTCTTCCTCACTATTTCTTTCGGAGGGAGAGGTTTCGCTATCAGAAACTTCATCATCATCATCTTCTTCTTCAGAAGAAACTGTTTCGCTGTTGGAAGTTTCTTCCTCATCATTTTCCTCGGAAGAAGAGATCTCACTGTCAGAACTTTCTAGACCAGCATCTTCTTCAATATATAGTTTTTCACGTACTTTATTTAAATCCTCTCTTTCAAGGCCTGCATTATCTTTAACTTCACTCCAGGAAAAAGCAATGCCATCAAAATCATTATAAGTAAGAGCTACTCGTAAAAGAGAAGGTGTCCCATGGATGTAATCAGCTATCCACTCTAGAGCTTCAACTGTGTCAACTTCTGCTGATCCCTTATAGTCTACTTCAAAATCAATGCCATGGGCCAAACGATTATGAGATAAATTTAACGTAACAGGCTTTGATAAACCTACAAGACCTGGTTGTAGGTACATAAAAATATCGGCATTTATACCATTATAAGAGAGATCTAAGTGTTCTAAGTGAGGTATAAAGCGTAAAATCTGCGAGACAATTTGTGCGCCTTCTTGAGAAGCCAGGCTACAATCAGAAAGACTCAAGTAAAGTAATCTTTGAAAGGGACTAAAAAGAGAGGGGAGAGGGGAACGTGCTGGATTTATACGAGAGTTAATCCAGTTTCCTGATAAATTTAAGTGCCTTAATTCTTGACAAGGTTGAATGGCTTGCATAGCTTCTATCAATTCGTTTCCTTGAGAGGCTGTATAATCATCTCCATAATCATCATCTTCTTGAATTCCTAATCGAGCATATTTCAAGTCAATCATTAAAAGGTGGGGAGAAATGAAATGTTTAAACTCTTCTAAGTCCCGATAAAGATGATGAGCACGAAGACGCCAGTATAATGTCACTTGGTCAAGGGGCATCATAAGGGACAAATCTCCATAGGGTGAAGTCATTTCGACTCCCTGTCCAATGGGTTCATTAACATAAGTTATAAGACGAGAACGCTGTTCCGGAAATTGTCGCCAAATTACTTTTCCTACATAAGGCTGGTAACTTTGTAAGAAATATCCCGCATATGTGTGTGTGTTTTCCTTTCCTCCCTCGTTATAAAAATAGGATTTCATTTTATAAAGTCGATTATTAACTCCGGTTACCATAAAAATAGTTCGATCAAGATTATGCCCTTTCTTTGAAAAGAGAAAATGATGGGGAGAAAGGTTAGATTGAAGATAAGGGAGAAGCTCATGCCTAAAGTTTTCTTGAAAGTGTAAAATCATTGGTTCACAACTTTCACAAAAGTCTAAAAAAGAATGCAAGAAAAGTTGAATAATTTTTATCTTTGAGTGACTCGGTAATTTGTTAAGTGCATCTGCGATAAGTTCCTTGCGAGAAGAGAGAAAGCCTAATGATTTTGGTTCGCTATGTGTATTATTAAGGGGCGTTACTCCGGGAATGCCCGCAGAAGAATGAAAAACTAGCTTAACTTTTTTCCCCTCTATTTCATAAGGAGCTGTTTCAACCCAACTTTCTTGCGCGTGATTATAAAAATCCACATAATACTGAGAATCATCCATAGGATCGGGAGAACTGAAGGCAAATTCTTGAGTTATTGGACTCCAAGTTAATGGACAGATTTTTCGACTCAGCTTAGTCTGTCCTTCTTCTTTGTAGGCAATTCCTAGAGAAACAAAAAGGTGGTTTGAGCGACCTCCTAAACCATGTGTAAAATAGAGAGCATGGTTTAAAGATGTGGCCAAATCCTTAGCAAAAGGAGGAACAATTCGTAAATTTTTTTGACCTTGCTTTGTAGGGAAAGAAATTTTTGCTTTATCTGTAATGTATAAATTACCTCCATTTAACGGCGTGTGAGTATGCCGATTAGAATTAATACCATCTCTAACAATATTTGAGGAAGAAGGTTGAGATAAGCTAGTCCCTCTCATCCATAGCTCAAGATCATCCATAGCCCATAAGGTTTGTGTCTTCCAAAAAAATGAAGTTAATAATAAGATTATTACTTTAAGAAATCTCATAAAGCTCCCCACTTATGAATGCATATCTCGGTAAAGATTACCGATAATTATGATTTATTTTAAAACTATTCTTTTTTGTTTCAAGATGAAAAATAGAAAAATGATCTTTCGCTGCCCCTACATCGACATTGAAAAATCCCGCACTTTTTGCCTTGAATTTTCTTGCTTTATGTTTTGTTTTTGAACTTTGAGTAAGGCTTACTCTTGTATTTTGAGCATATCCTGTTCATGGGCAATGGTATGCCTGTTCTCATAACACTCTCCTTGAACATTGAATCTGCATTCATGCGGCGTAGGTAGACAAGGTTATGTGAGCCGAGGTCTTTTTCAAGGGAATCGGGATACTTTTCCTCAATCTGGCGAGCAATATCAGCCATGGTGGTCATTTGCGTATTGATGGGTTTGGCGCCGGTTTGATATCTGAGTATATTCTTGGCGCATTCAGTAGCAGCGTTTTTGGAAAGAGAATATTGAATGTCGAGCTTTTGAGCGAGGGGTTTAGCTTCAGCTCGATGGACTTTGAATTCTGCTTCTGCTAATTGTGAAATGTTAAAAGATGGTTTTAGACCTTCTTGTTTTGCCTCAAAAAACAAGAGACCAACAATGGAACGATTACCGCTCTGCATCTTATCGATCACAAGAAGTATTGTTTTCTAAGTCTTCATCAAAAGATTTTGGCTTTAAAATAAGTTTTCCTGGAGTACCATAGGTTCTTTTTTGCTTTAGTATATCAACTATTTCCTTAATATCTTTTGCATGAACGTTTTTAATTCCATCTTCTCCAACTCTTGCTAAATATGCAAGCGTTTCATCCCTGGTATCTTCCAATGATATTTTTTGTTCAAGTACAAATTGAAGACGTTTATAAATTCCTAACTCTCTGTTTTTGAATATTACGTTGAGGTCATTGTGAGTAAGTTCAGACTGACGCCGCATTGTGCAAGAGAACATTTCCATTACGTTTGTTGGTTTGCTCAAGTCTAATTCATTTTCCCCTGTTCCTATTGAGACAATTAAAAACCTTAATGGACCTTCGAATAAGCGAGATGCTTCTTCATAAGCAAGCTTAGTAGGATTATTAGCAATAAGTCCTCCATCAACAAATCGAGCCTCTACTTCTCCGTCAGAGGTAGTTATCGGAAAAAGCTCTTTAATTTTATGAGAGGCAAAAATAAGAGGAGCAGCCGTTGTAGCACGAGCAATATCTTTCATCTTAAGACCCTTATGCATTGGGTTTTGGCTGCTAAAAAAATATAAATGCGAATCTTGCTTTTGATTTCTTTTAACGGTTGCTGCTGGGATAAAAACCGTTGAAAATGAATCGCCTAATAAGGCATCTCCAAGGTAATTTTCTACAATTCTCTTTATACCTCTTTTAGAGTAAAGTCCTTCTTCTCCCTTAGCAAAGGCTGTTTGATAACCAAAAAAATCACCAATTTTAGCTAAACTTAGTTTCCAAAATGCTTTTATCTTTGATAATCGATAGGGAAATATATCACGCGCATCATTTGTTGCATTTTGAAGCAATTCGGAAGATTTGTTTTTTAACGCTCCTCCCTCGTTTGGATGGATATTTGGTACACTTAAAGCTAAACTTAAAAGCCCTCCTACTGAAGTGCCTGTT
>JALEGO010000162.1 GCA_022763165.1 Flavobacteriales bacterium | reverse complement strand
GGGAAATGGCAGGATTTTTTAAAAATTTGGGAAACTACAGTGGATCAACACTACTCTCCAATAACATATTCATCCTACGCTTTTGACTATTTTCTTTTTGGCCTTGAACCTCGAGCATTCCATTGCACAAACATTTTTATTCACCTGGTCAACACTGCTTTGTTATTTAGACTTTCTCAGTTTTTGAGGACAAAGGCTGTTATAAGATCGTTTGCAGTTTTGTTATTTTCAGTAAACCCCATAGGTCTTGAGGCTGTGGCTTGGATTTCTTCAAGGAACTATTTGTTGGCTGCTTTTTTCATCCTGCTGACCACTTTAAGTTTTATCAAATATATCCGTGAAGGAAAGTCGATATTTTTATTTTTCAGTGTGTTGACTTTTGCTTGTTCATTGTTAGCAGGAAGAATGTATATCATGTTTCCGTTTGTAATGTTTCTGGGGCTAATACGATTTGGAGCTACAGCAAAATGGAAATCTTTGATACCATTATTTATTATAGCATTAGCCTATGGAGTTTTATCATTGTATTTAGTTTCAGAACTGGATCAACCACAAGCTGCTGTTGGTTTTGTCGATGGTCTTTACCACGCTTTTTATGGTCTGTGCTTCAATATTGTACGTTTTTTTGTTCCAATAATACCTGGTATTTACCATGCGATACCCGAATACTCAATTTGGTTCATTATTTCAGGAACACTGTTGATGCTTATATTGACAATTGCTTCAATTTTTCGAAAACAGATAGCCTTCGGTTTTTTGATTTTTCTGATATTGATATTCATTACATTGAAATTTTCCTTTCTAGATTATTATGGGGCTTATGTCACGGCTGACAGGTATTTATATTTGCCTAGCATTGGCTTAATCATAGCAATTTTCTATTTATCTAAGAGAGTTATTTGGTTGCCATTGCTTGTTATAACTTTTGGAGTTGCATCATATAGTTACTCAATGAATTGGAGGAATAGTGGCACGATTTGGGAGCAAGTTTTAAAGCATTATCCTGAAAATGCCTACGCCCATAATAATCTAGGAAATTATCTTGTAAAGTTGAATGATTATGACAAAGCGGGTTTACATTTTCAAAGGGCTTTGCACTTGGATGAGCTTTATGCTCAGCCAAGGATAAACTACGGCAATCTTCTGTTGCTCCAAAAACAAGTAGACTCTGCGATTTTTTACTACGATGCTTCATTAGTTTTGGATCCTGGAAATTTGGCTCTCATTCAAAATAGGGGAATGGCACACTTCATGAATGAAGACTATTTGAAGAGTTATTCGGATTTTAGAACTATTTATGAACGCGACCCCAATTTTACAAATGCCAAAAAATTATTGGTCAAGAGTATAAAAGCTCTGCCATCAAACAATGCTGTGGATTCGCTTGAACTCATGCGCTACTTAAAAGAGTGCAGTATTGAATAAAAGAATCATTGACATAGTAGGAAAATTTGATGTTTTGGCTTTGACCTTCATTACACTTCTGCTTTATGCCAACGGGATTTTCAACGATTTTGTGGAATATGATGATTATATCTTTTTTCATGAAAATGAAGCTTTTCTTGAAGGCACCTTAGAGGCTTTTGTTTCTTTTATTAAAAAACCCTTTCAAGGCCACTACCAGCCGGTGACATGGCTGTGCTTTTTTGTAGTTAAAAAACTTTTTGGTTTGAATGCAATGGCATTCAAGATGATGAGTATTGTTGCGCATTTGACCTGTGGCATATTGGTTTTGCGAATCTTGAAAAAGCTATTGAGCAATAGCTTAACTTCTTTTATGTTATCTGTTCTGTTCATCGTTGCACCTTTACATTCTGAAGCGGTATTACAGGCTTCTGGCTTTGGAACACTGCTCAGTGCAATGCTTGGTTTAATCTCGTTTCATTTTTTTCTCAAGTTTGAGCGTAAAAATCATAGAAGTCAAATCGCATTATCTGCTCTATTCTATATTCTTGCGGTTTTGGCAAAATCTTCAATGGTCTTACTTCCATTATTGTTTGTTGTTCGCTTTCAATGGCCGCAAAAAGCGATTTTTCCATCTCAGAACAGAATAGTTCTGCAAGCTGTTTTTTTGACCCTAGTTTCATGTTTTGCAGTATTGACTTATCTCTCTGTAAATTCATTTGATGCTGTTAATAATACTCTGATGACAGAGATGTCAGCCTTAAAACGTTTAGCTCTTATTCCTGTTTTGCTGCTTTACTATCCATTTAAGCTAATTATTCCGATTCATTTCAGTACACCTTATTTCATACCATTTCAAAACAACACTGCAGTTTTTGTATTAATGAGCATTGTTGCTCTAATGATCATCTGCATATTTACTTACGCATTTTTAAAGTCTAAAAAACCGTGGCACAAGGGAATCATATTTTATATCGTAATGATGCTTCCATTAATTCAAATCATACCATTTGGTGATAATCCCATTAATGATCGATATGGATATTTCAGCATTTTGGGAATTCTAATGGCTATTGGAATAGCCATTGAATACACTCAACAAATTAGATATCCAAAATTCCTAGTTTTAGCAGTTTCTTGTTTGATTCTTTTCTCCATGTATCAAACAGCTCATAGAATTTCTGCTTGGCAAAATTCCATTACCCTTTACGAAGATTGTCGATCAAAATGGCCAAATCATCCTTATCCTTATTATGCACTGGCTGTGATTCAAACTAATAATTCTGAGAACACAAAGGCATTAAAATATTTCAAAAAGGCTAAAGAATTGGGTATTAAAAATGCTACTTCACTTTATTACGAATCTTTAAATCATATTGCACTTGAAAACTATAAGAGTGCGGCTCTTTT
>JALEGO010000161.1 GCA_022763165.1 Flavobacteriales bacterium | reverse complement strand
GTTGTATGCTTTAAATGAGCTATTCCTCTCAATTGTAATTCAGCATGCGAATATTTCTGAAAATCAGAGAATAGACCGCTTTTTTGATAGTTGTGTTCAAACGCAAGGATCAAACGCTCATATTTTCCAGCAATCTTGTTCCAGGTATATCTTCTGTTTGCAATAGATTTCATGACCAAGCCATTTATTTCATATGACTCTTTGGGTAAATTCAGTTTATGAATTAAGTCTTCACTGTCAGAGAAATATATGGCTTTATGTTCAGTGGTAATAGCATTATATACGACTCTAAAGGCAACAATGGGTAACCCCAAATACATGGCCTCAACCAAGGATGGATTGGTTCCTCCAGCACTGTGTCCATGGATATAGATACTGCAATTAGATCTCAATTTATCTAGCTGCTTCTGATCATAAATAGGGTCCAAAAGATGTAAATTCTCAAATTCACTATATTTCGCTTTCAAGTCTTTTCCATATTCACTGTTGTTCCAATTCCCAACAAAAACCAAAGTTTTGAAAGGGCTCTTCGAAAATGCTTCTAGGATAATATGTATGTTATTCTCTGGCTCAATCCTACACACGCCAAAAGCATAGTCATTGTGTAAAAAATGATATTTCAACACATCCGCTGGCTCCAGTTCCTGTTTCGCAACATGATCAGATCCATACTCAATTAGATGACTTAATGTTTCGTAATGGACACTTGTATACTCTTTAATGGCTTCATTGTCGGTTACATCAGCATGAGAATATTTTACCGCCAATTGCTCTGAGAGTTTTAAAAACTTCTTCACCCATCTATTCCATTTCGCTCTTCTCCATTCCAATCCATCAATATTTACAATGATGGTCTTTTTGGTAAATAATCTGACAAAAGGGATAATCAAACCTCCTGAAACACCCAGAATAATCATTGTATCCGCATAAAACAATGCATGTAGTATAGATACAATATCATAAATGATGCTTTGAATGCCATTCGCACTGAATGGCAAATATTTCAAACGAGCTCCATTAAATTCATTAATGCGCTCGTCTTTTGTGTAGTTCTTTTTGCTGCAATACACAGTCATATCAAATTTTCCAGACAATTGCATCACCAGCTGATGGGCCAAGGTCTCAAATCCTCCATAATTGGCTGGCACCCCAACTGTTCCGATTATTGCTACTTTGTTCATTTTCTAAATTTAAACTGGATGTTGAAAAGATCATTCCAAACATTTAATTACTTGACTTACATGTTGTTATATAAGGGGCTGCCTATTTGATTTTCTAAATACGAGCGTGTTTTCTCAAATTGAGAATTTTAAGCAGCTAGTATTTCCCGTTGTTGACGCGGATGTATGTCTAATATTTGTCGAACCTGTCGGATTTGTTCTTCTATTGAAAAAAGTTTGGATTTAAAATATGCTGCCTTCGACATCAAATCATACTCCTTTGGGTCTTCCAGAATTGAACAAACACCATGCATCAAAGCGCCTAAGTTTCTTGCATCAATTTGAAGACCTTGAATTCCATTATCAATGATCTCTGCAATACCTCCAACCGGAGGAACAATCACAGGAATGCCATGAGCCATGGCTTCCAAGGCAGTCATCCCAAAGGTTTCCTGCCATAAATCGGGAATGGACAGATTTAACACTAAATCCGCATTGGCATAAAAAGGATGCACCTCTTCCTGAGCATCATAGAGATACAGGTTCTCAGGAAAATTTTGATCACTAAAATAATCACCCATTTCAGTATAACTTGCATTCACAACCAAATCAAAATTGAATTGTGGTAGTCTTTTGGCTAGAGCCACAAACTGATCAATTCCTTTATAGTGTTTTAATGAACTCAACATCAAAATTTGTTTACGGTTACGGGCTTTGCCTTTTTCGATTCTAGCTAGAAATTCCTTTGATAAGGCATTGTACACCACTCTAGATTTAACCTCCGAAATAGCTTCCCTTTTGGCAAGGAAATGAGATACATAGATTATTTCGTCTGCTGTGAATTGTACCATAAACAATAACAGTTTCTTCAATACTTCAGGCTTCACGGATGTCTCATGCACATGATAAATCACTTTTATCCCCTTTAATTTGGCTGCTAAAGCCGCGCCAAATGGCAGGATTGTGTTCACATAACAAACATCCATTTTCGTTTTCATGTTAATCATCACAAAGAAAATCTTCCACTGCGCTATCAGAAATTCAAGTAAGCGTAGCCATTTGTTTCGCTTAAAAGTGTACTTAAAAGGATAGTAATCCACTTCAAGATTTGATAAAAAACCTTCGCTGTTTGAGGTAATCAAAGAGGCACTTACTTCACCTTTCAATCCTGTGACAACATTTTTCAAGACTAAAGGACTTCCACTAAAATCGTTGAAAAGATGCACGAATAATACATTTAATCGTTTCATTTTATTCTTGTTTTGGGCGTTCCCCCAATCTACCAAGTTTTCAGATCAACTCAGATTGGGGTCGGGCTATTCGTGACAATTCTTCAATTTGATCTTACTCAAATTGAAATGATTGCTGCTGCTATCCCTAACGCAATGACTGACTTAATTTAGGAGACATTGTAGTGACTGGTTTTTGTGACTGTAAGACACGATCATATACTTTGGCCAAGATTTCACCTTTATGATCCCAGGTGAGTCTTTCTGCATATTCTCTCTGCGCGTTGTAAGCAAGGGTATCTCTGTAATTGATATCCCGATAAAGCAGCTCCAGCGCAGCTGCAAACTTATAGATGGACTCATCATAGTTCGAATAAGGAACTTTTATACCACTTTGTACTGAAATAAACTCACCAGGTCCCGAGTTGTCAAAACAAAGCACTGGCAATCCATAACTCATTGCCTCCGCTACCACCATTCCTGCGCCTTCGTGGGAAGGAAACAGAAACACATCCGACACTGTGTAAAGCGCCTTCAATTGATCTCTTTCAATCCAATCTATTAATCGAACTTTATCTTTTATGCCCTCCTGATCAATAATCGCCTGCAAACGCTTCTTCATAGGACCCTTCCCTACAAGAACCAATTCCGCATCGTCAATAGCATTGTCTTTGATCAATTGCGCAAATGACTTTATGGTCACATCAAACCCTTTAAGTGGCACAAACCGGCCTACTGAAAGCACTGTGAATTTCCCTTTGTTTTTTGAACTTAGAACTGACCCTTGCTCACATGCTACAGAAGGAAGAATACTCCAGTTTTCCTTCAATCCAAGTACTTGTTCGACTTCAGAATTCATGCAGAAAATGTGCTTTGCTTTCCACTTTGTGATTTTCAAAAATGGATCGAGTGACCAAAACATTTTCTTTAAAATCCAAGTTATTTGTTCCTTGAGTCGTTCTTTTCTGGTTGCTTCTTTCAAGTATGTTTTTGGTATTTTAGGGTGATGACCTGTTGGTCCCCAAACAAAAGGTTTACCTAACAGCCATAAAAAGGAGGCTGTCCAATCATTATGAAAGTTCACATTATGTGCGACATCGAAATGTAGTTTTCTTTTAATTACCATTATAGGTAAGAAAAACTGCCATAGATAAAAATACAGCATAGCCCCTCTCTGACCCCTTTTCCAAAATCGCATCCAGTAGGGCAAATCAAAATATTCGAATTGTATATTTTGATATCTACAGTCAGCGTTTTCTCGCTGATATTTTTCAATGGCTTCTTTATTATTCTCCCTGGTTATAGCAATTACCTTGTGCTCTTTGGCTATTTGCAAGATAAAGTTCCATCCCATGCCGTCTTCTGAACCCTTGTAAGGATTCACAGCATATGTTGTTGCTAGTATTGTCTTCATAATTGCTCTATTGAAATAAGCGTGCCTTTTCCGCAAGTAATTGATTTATTGATCCTTGTGGTCTTTCAGCTTTAAAGATTATTCCATTTTTAAGATTGCTTTCTCAAATTGAGAAATTTAAAAAAGTCAAAACGGAGTCTCATGCTGCCTTAAGTGCTAAAGGATCCACAATAGATTTAAGCACTTTAGCTGGGACTCCTCCGATCACAGAATTGGCTGGCATGCTCTTGGTTACCACGGCACCTGCCGCAATCACACAATTGTCTCCAATCGTCACATCATCTAAGATCGTCACCTTGGATCCGATCCAGCAGTTCCGACCTATTTTTATCCCTTTACGGGTGGTTCCTTGCCAACGGATAGATTTGGAAACATCATGAAAATTATGATTCTCAGGGTGGCAACTAAAGTATTGTCCAATAATGCATTCATCTCCAATTTCTAGTCCTCCAGCACCTCCTAAATAGGCAAATTCACCTATTCCCACATTGTTACCTATTCGAATGCCTTCCCCTAGGTTATCAAGAGAAGTGGATACTACAATTTGGCTGTGATCTCCTATCCCTGAAGCATCTCCAATGCTTAATCCTTCTATTCCCAACCCACTAAGTTTGCAATAGGAACCAATTTTCACATAGTCGCCAATACTGATTTTGGGTCCGCATATTATTTTGACAGACTTTCCGAATACTGTCAACTTTCCTAATTCATTCAAGAATGGTTTTTTTAATATCCCTCGGAAGATGCCTATTCCTTTATCAAATACAAGAGATAAAACCATCCCCATCGAAACATTTGAATCGAATTCAAAATTGGGATTACGAAACCTAATGATCTTTTCTATTATTTTTTTCATGATTCTCTTGTATTATGTATTATGCCGCTTCAGCGTACTGCCTTTCCAGCTTGTTCAATGTTCGGTTCAAGTCTACATTTTCAATACTGATATAAGTTGCATCTTCCTTTTTTGATAAGTCTAGAAACAAGTTTTGATACTTGCTTGTCAGATGAATTATTGACTGCTCGTCCAATTCCTGCTTTCGTTCTAAAATAACCTGAGGTTTGGCGTATAAAAAGAAGTTGAGTTTTGGTTTATCAATAAATCGATAAGCCATTTTTGTAAACCAATTGGGTAAATCCAAATTGCTTCTTTTTCCATCCACAATAAAATCGAAATAGTAGCGATCGTACAAGACAATTTTACCTCTGGATAAATATTTGAACCTTACTGCCCACTGTCCTATGATATAATCCGCTAGATAATAAGTATATCTAAGGACTGATGATAATAAGCTATTGTTATTCCCCGTTCTCGGCAATGTTGAAACTGCCATTTTTTCCGCCTTATCTTTTCCGTATTTCCAAGCACTTAGAATAGGTAAAATTGAAGGTCGGTGTCGCAATACTACCACTTCTTTTCTGTATTTGCTTTGCAATTTCTCCTTCAAATTTTCCAAAACAGTGCTTTTTCCTGCTCCATCTACTCCAGAAAACGTAATTAACATACCCTCCGATTTCCAGATACTTTTGATCGTATCTGCTGCATAGTTGATATATCCGCTGAATCGTTCTTTCCAATCTAAATTCATCCGAAGACTGTTCAAAGAACCTTTACTTTCTCCAGACAAAATCTGATTTAACTCTTTCAAATTCAGTCTGTATTTAGACATTAAATAATTGTTCGTTCGTTCTTTATCTGAAAATGACTGTCTTCCAAACCAATGACAGTATTTACTTGGAATATGGGCATTATTCAAATTATAAAAGCACATCATATACTCCATGTCAAACCTCACATCAGGAATCAGTATACCCTCTTCATTTCTAGTAACGGATCTCAATAAAGGTTTGATATCCATCATCCTTTGTGATTTTCTTTTGAACTCATGAATCAAGTCTAGGCTGAGATAGCTGCCCTCTTTAAAAAAGAGTTCCACCTTTTTCATATAAGATTTTCTACTCACCAATACTCGCTGTACGTAAGGACTGTTCTCACATAATCTTATGATCCCTTCACCATCTTCAAGCAATACTGCCAAATCAATATCTGAATTTTCAGGAAAGTTGTGAATTGATATCCCGGCATGCTTCAACCAGGCATATCTGGTATCGTGAACAGCATTGCACAATTCATAAATGAACTGTTGTTTTTGATTGGGTACTTTTCCTTTAATTAATTCTTCAAGAGCTTGTGACCAAACTTCGAGTTGCCAGAATACCTGTTCATGACATTCTATTTGTCGGCTGTACAACACACCGTAATAGCCTATTTGGTATAACATATATAATTCTAAATGTAGCGCTACATCTATGTCATGTTTTTCAATCAAATTCTGTATTTCAGCTTGATTTAGTTCCTGATCCATCTTGGATTTGATGGAATGGAAATCTTTATTCCCCTGCATAATTTCAGATTGGAAATGGAAATGGAAGAAATCAAACAACAAGGGTGTTTGAGAAGAACCAAATTCCCAATCATATACATAAAGGCCATTGGGAGTATTCAAAATATTCCAGGGCGTAAAATCCTTATGGGCAATCCCCAAAGGCACTTGCTTATATTTAGGTAATTGATCAAATAGTTCTCGCAATTGAGGTATCAGGCTTTTCAGTTTATCCAACTTCGTTCCGTTTCGTTCTAGGTTCAGCAGATTCGTTTGAATAATTTCATAGAAAAAGCTGTATTCAACCTTGTCCAATACCGTAGACTTTTCATAAACCTCAGCTAAAAAATCCGTATGTGCCTTGGTCCAATTTCCGCTAACTTTTGAGGTATTTTGATTATTTTCTATAACCTGAATATTCTCCTCTTCTAATTGTAATAGTTTTGGTATTTCAACATGTTTTAAATCAAGTGATTTCAACTTGCGCAACATTCTCTTTTCTCTTTGAATCAAGTTCAATGAATCTCTATTTAATGGAACTTTGATAAAATGAGTTGTCTTAAAATGATTATTGAGTTCAAAAACTAATTTCCTATTGGGCCCTGGAGTGCCTGTAAATAAGGAATGGTTTTCAAAATGAATTCCTTTGAATGCTTGATGAATCTTTAACGGAAATCTGTGATATATATGAATGGATCGATGCGAAAAGAGTGATTTAAGTCCAAGAACATATAAAATTGGAAGCAAAAGACACAATATTTTTGCTTTTAAACTGTCTGAATTATAAAGCGATAAGAATGTAGGTCTCTTCAAAGACTTTGGAAACAGCCACCTTAGAGAGCCGTCCGGATTATTCAAACTGTTGAAGCTTGTTTTTCTCAGTTGATTTTTTCTACATTTTCCAAAGTCCAAAATGTAATCAAACTCATTCAAATTATATCCGTTACAATAAGCAGTTCTTCTACCAAAGTTCACCAATACTTTAGGTGCTTCGAAGGAGCAATTATTATAATCTTTAAAAGCTCCGTCATTCCAATCCATTATTTGTGATGGATCAAAAATGAAAAGTTGAATATCTTTTGGAAAATAGGCTTTTAGTAATATTTCTACATCTGTGCTTTGAACTTTCGCTTTCATCATTTATTCATTTGTCTCTAATAAAGCGAAAAGGACGCCAAGATTATAACGTCTTGTAAAACAAGTGGTTAGGAAATTCTCAGTTGAGGGTTTCTCTATGAATAAGATTCTTTTCTCATTTTGAGAAAAAACGCAGACCTAATTTGATTAAATATCTCGTGTTTAAATGACCTGTCTTGATCCTTTATAAAATCTCAATTGGGCTCTTTGCTTAAGACTAAGCTTATCATTATAATAAATCACCACCCAAAAAATGAGCAATTGATAGAACAGAATTCCAAAATTGGCTTCTCCAAATATACCGAACTCAGTAAAGGAGTTGATCGTAATTGGAATAAATAAGGCAAAGAAGAAAGTCTTGCGTATTCTATCTTTCATTTTTTTAAAACCTCTAATTGTAGCTGCCATTTGAAGGACTACAGTGAAAAAACCAACAATACCGAGATTCATTAGGACCTGGATAAAGGTATTGTGCGTCATTTTACCGGCATAAGTATTAAGACTTTGAAAGGACTCACCATAAGCAATTCTCATGTAGCCAAAACCGAACATTGGTTCTTTAGGCAGCCCTTCTGTGAGCAAAGCTGTCCAAAAAGGCAATCTTCCAGTCATACTCAGTACTTCTTGCAAGTCCCCTTGTTTGATGAATATAGTCTGGACAATGACAGGCACTGAAAAAAACATTCCAACATAGATGGCAATTTTCAAACCTCTCTTTTTAGATTGGTTAATAAGATAGAATACGATTAATAGAAATCCGATCATGGACGATCTTGAGCCTGTTAATATTAAAGCATAAAACATAACTCCAAATGGAAGCAACAGCCAAAGCCTGCGTTTACCATGCTCTTCCCGAAATTCCATCATCCAAGCACCAATTCCAGCCACCGCTAACATACCTAGTTCATTTGGGTTCATCATATACCCACCTAGTCTGGCTTCTTCACCTCCATGTGTTAGTCTGTAGAAAGTATCAGGATCCACAAATACACCAACAACAAAAATCAATAACACCATAAAAACGGAATACATAAATACTTTAGAAAACCTAAAAACAATTTCACCGTATTTTTTGATCAACAAAGCTGCTTGAATGAAATAAAGAGCAAAAATGAAACTCTCGAAGTTCATCACCCATTGTAAAGCAGAGTACCCTTTATTTGTAGACCATAGTAAGGATAATAGACCTAAACCCAAATAGCCACAATACAAAAATACGGCCAACATATTTCGATACTGAAATGTCGGCACCCAGCCTTTGCTGACCATATTCCTGTATAATAATATCACACAACCAGTCATCCCCACTCTCATACCAACCTTCAAAAGCCTCGTAATCACAATATTCTCTGACAAAGTGAAATAGCCAAGAATTTTGAAAAACAGAACCATCAAAAGCAACAATAGAACCTTGTTCGTGTACTTTTTATTTGAGAAATTCCTCATGAGAATGATAAAATTGAATATTTAAGCAGCACGATACATCCTTACTGTCTTTTCAGCAATATCTAGCCATGAGAACTGCATTTTCACCATATGCAAAGCATTGGCCTCAAGTTGTTTCATGCCTTCTGAATTTTTCAGCATGATCATTTTCTGCATTTTATGAACCAGTTCTGTTACAGTATTCTCCTTCAGAACGAAACCAGATCTGAAATTAGAAATATAAGTACCCATATTGGTTTCTTGACTTACAATTGCTGGAACCCCTAAAGAAGCAGCTTCCAATACTGCGCCCGGCAACCCTTCGTTTCTTGACGCTAAAACAAAAGCATCAAGCAGTCCAAGTACTTTCATTTTATCTTCACCAAAAAGTGCACCTTTAAAGACTACAATATCCTCAAGGGCCATTTCAACGACCAGCTGCTTCAATTTGTCCATTTCTCCACCATCACCAATAATCCAGAACTGGAATTTTTCTTTGGATTTCAATTCTTGCAAGGCTGTCAATACTTTATCCAAACCCTTGGTGTGAATATCAATTCGTCCACAGAAACCAAATGTGGTCTTTTCCTCTTTATTTTTGATTCTAAAGACATTACTCAAAGCCTGACCATTCGGTATCAGAGATAGTTTATCATTCTTCAGTAGATTTTGGGCGTGCAATTTTTCACTTTCGCCAATAAAATGAATTTTGCCCGCTTTTTCTGCTACAAATGACTCAATGAATTTGAAATAAACCTTCTTGAGCCATTTACTTTTTTGCAGCGCCACTTTGTTATACGCCCCGTGTGGAGTATATATGTAATGAATTCCTAGACGATTCAATATTTTAGCAATATGGTAATTCTCAATTATAAATCCACCGTGCAAATGAACAGAAACTTCAGACTTCAAGTCAAGCAGGGCACTTTTTAATTCTTTTGAGATTCTAAATTTATTGCGAGTAGCAGGGAATAATCTTGTGGTATAATTTCTTTTTGGAAAATTCATTTCTAGGTTATGCGTAATGCCCCAAAGTTCAGCATCATAACCCAATGTTTTTTGATTTGAAATCAAACTGTTTACTACTTTGTTGACTCCATTCATTCTATTTGGGTTGGCTTTTCCTAATACGATGTGTATAATTTTCATTTTATTCATTTTTTTATGAGCCCAGGCTCAGTTTTTATTTGTGTATTGACAGCTTGATTCTGAAGAGCTTTATAAGTAGTGATAGCATAGATAAGTATGCACAAAATTTGGGAAGTATAAAGGCCAATAATCACGCCAAGTAGGCCAAATGAATTAACCAATGGACGCGCAAGGACTAATGCCAAAACGGTATTTAATATGTAAATCAAAAAGGTATATTTAGTTGTCTTTATCACTCTGGAGATAATGGCAAATACAGTGCCGGCAAAGACCAGGAAATACATCAATGCCAGTGGTAGAATCAAGGTGTTCGACTGATCATAGTTTTCACCATATACAACATTCATAAGGGTTTCAGCGCCAATAGAAAGCACAAACACTGCACCAGAAAGCAAAAGAAAAGGCCCCTTAATTTTGCCCCAAACCAACTGGGTCAATTCTAAAAATGAGAAAGAATTCTCAACTTTTGAGAGTTGACGAGGCAAGACATTTTCCAAAATGAGCATCAATACATTTAATAAACCTACGAGACTTTGAACGATTCTAAATACACCTAAGGCTGCCGGGCCTAAAACACCTGCAGCCATAACCAAATAGTAATTTCCTGAGGTCCATTGAAGAATTGAAGTAGCTAAAAGCCATTTTCCTTCTTGCCAATGGTGGCTGAATACTTTGGTGGCAACACTTAGCTTTCTGAGTTTTATTCCAGCTTTCAATAAATAAGCGACAGCTATTGAACAAAGAACATTTGTGATATTAGGTTCAAGGAATAAATATGAAAGGCCAAGAGTCAAAGGCAACATTAAAACGAATAATAAACTCTTAGGTAAGGCCAAATTTATTTGATCCTTTGTGTAGGATAACTTCCTGGTAAAATCAAATTGTAAGAAACTGAAAATAAAAGCTCCTGCACTCAAGCAGTCGATTACTGATAAGTTGTAATCATCACTTAATTGGCTTGTTAACAATAAAAAGATTACTGAAACTATAGCCAGAACTGAAACTACTATCGAATTCATGAATTTTAACTCAAGTTCATAGTCTTCTCCTTGTTCATCGAATGAGGTCATCATGGGTTTTATTATGAGCGCCTGATGAATACTGCTCATAAATAATAGGACTAAATAAATAAAGGAGAAAACACCGAAACCTTCTACACCCAGTAACCGAGCCAGGATAATGGTTAGCAAGAAGCTTACTCCACTGATTAGCCCTTGGTCTACATAAGCCTGAAACCTGGCCGGAATAATATGTGTGACTCGTTTCATCATGCCTTTATATATGATCTGATATATCTTGAAATACGACCTTTGAGGTTCTCATTCTTCAATTTATAGGAGTACGAACTGCCTGTATAATTTCCATTGAAATTCATTGCTTTATGTGCCCCATTAAGCAAGGTCATCATGTTGTTTATGCCATATTCCTCAGCAATAAGGTCTGGATTTAATAAATATTGCTTTCTCGTATATCCAGCTTTGAATAAATACAAACTCAAATCAGCCTTTTGCATTAAAGCCATGGCATCAGGTGATAACGCACTGGCAGGCGTATCAATGATCACAATGTCATAGTCCTGAACAATAACCTCAAAATTTGAAGCAAATCTTTTATGATGTAAAATACCTCCATTGATATTCTGCCCACCCTGATTGGTTATCAAATCGAGATGCTCAGAAATATTTGTTATCAGTTCATTTTTATCAACTGATTCTTCATTAATAAGTCGTAAATCAATTGTGTTTTGTACTTCAAATTTTCTGTGCAAACTAGGACTATAACTATTGAAGTCTATCAATAGGGTACGATATCCTAATTTCGCAAAAGCTTTTCCTAAATGCGCTGTAACGTATGATTTTCCTTCTCCTGAAATAGAAGAGGTAAGTGCGATTTTCAATGAATCGTTTACTTTTTTCTTTAGATACAAACTGGAAGCCAAGTCGATGAAATGTCCCTCTTGGTCACTACCATTCTTCTTAATGATTCCTGCTACCGGAACAGTCGAACCCTGCTCAATTTGATCTCTTGAGTTTACGGTTCCTTTCACATATTCTTTTAAGTAGATGATTGCGATACCAAATACTAATGCTAAGAATCCACTAAGAACCATCAAAAAGGTAGACTTAATTGTTACAGATTCTTTCGGAATTTCTGCTTTTTCGATGATTCTATGAAAGGCCATATTAGCATTCGCCACAATAGCCGCTTCTGTTCTTTTTTCGGTTAAGAAGTTGTATACTTTTTGGTTCAGTTGGAAGTCTCTTTCCATGATCATCATTTCCTTTTCTTTTGTTGGTAAACCTTCAAAAACCTTTTCTGAAGCGATAATGGCATTGTCAATTTGCTTTCTTTTGATCCTTATGTTTTTACGCGTATTGTTAATGCTTTCTTTTAAGTAATTCACCAGATCCTGAATTTTCTGTTCGACAAGTTGTACCTCATCCGATCCTGGCGTATACTTTAAAAGCACTTCTCTTTTTTCGGCTCTAGCAGCTTTGATTTGTTTCACCAATTCTGTTGAAAGCAAATCATTGAATGCTTCAAAATTTGGTGCCTTATTCAAAAAGTCTACCTGCTCCGATTGAATATAAAATACAAGAGAATCCAATGCAGCCTGATTCATTTCAAGGTTGGCCAGTTGAATTTTTAGTTGTGATATTTTTCTTAAATCGGTTTCAGTTTCTTGGCGAGTGTTGATGATGTTTTTATCTAGTCGGTAAGATTCTATTCTACTTTCTGATTTCCGTAATTTAGACTTTACAGCATCTAATTGAGAATCAATAAAATCAACTGTTATGGAAGCTGATTCGGTTCTGTGTTCTACATAATCTTTAATGTATGCTTCAGCCAAAGTATTCACGAACTCAGCAGCTCTTGTAGGCACTTCATCTTCATAAACCAATCTCAATACAGCCACATCTTTATCAACGGCTTGCACATCCAACCTGGACTTTATGTCCGCAACTTGAGACATTTCATTTTGAATTTTGAATGAATACAAATCTTGTAAGTGGAAGTCGGCTCTTCCATCAATTAAATCTCGGTTTAGTACAATTCTCAACTTTGCCCCTGATAAAAAGATTTCCTCACCGAATTGACAACGCTGTCCGTTTTTAGCTTTGAGCTCAGATATGCTGAAGTATTCTTCATCTAAAATTTCTACATAGATTTCTTTGTTATAGAAATTCACAGGGCAAGTGTCAAATTGGATGATGATGGGTGACTCATCGTACAACTCTGATTTTCTGAACTCTCCAATGCGAAAGACCTTAATATTGCTTCCTAGAGCTTGTATAGCCTTCTTGATGAGCACATTGGAGGTGAGTAATTCTTCCTCTGCCTTTACCTTGTTGACGTGCGCAAAGACATCAAAATCCTTATAGAGATTGGAACTTGATATTCCATGATCGGTATGGTCTAACTTAATTTTAGTGATGGACTGGTACTTAGGGACCATGATTTTTGCATAACGATAAGCTGCAAAAAGTGCCACAACCAAAAGAATAGCCAGAAATGGAATTCCTTTTAAAAGTGGTAAAAGTAGCCGTTTAATATTTTGTGAATCATTCATTATTTTACAACTGTTAAGACTAATACAATAGCAGTAACGACACTAGTGAAGGGAATTAAGGTTGGGGCTTTTTTATCGAGATTTTTTCCTTTTCGAGTAGGCACGTAAATCACATCTCCATTTTGCAACAACACATTTGTTTTGGCTAGCTCTTCTCCTTTAGTTAAATCAATTTGATATTCTACAGGGCCATCCTTTGATAGTCGCACCAGTTTGACAGAACTTTTATCCGCATAAAATTCCAAGCCTCCGCTCTTGCCAATGATCTCCAGCAAATAATGTTTCTCTTTTTCCAAAGGAAAGCTTCCGGGGTTCCTGACTTCACCCAAAACTGTAACAGACCGGTTTAAGACCTTAAGTTTCACGATTGGATCAACAATTAGGTTGGCGAGCCTTTTTACGATCGTGTCTTCTGCTTCTTTGATGCTTAAACCTTCAATTTTAACGGAGCCGATTCTGGGTAAAGTTACTTCTCCAGCTTCATCCACAAGAACCCACTTGCCGTATACCTCATTTGAATTATAAATACCATAAAGAGATCCGATGCTCAGATCATCATGGTTCCATACGCTCAAACTGATCTTATCATCTTTTCGGATTTGATAATAAGCAGAATCATAATTCAAATCTGAGATAGGTCTAGCACTTTGTGTTTGCATCATGTTTTGATAGGCACAACCTGAAGCACAGAATAGAATAACTATGTAGAATAAATATCTCATTTTACAATAATTCAGGTTTTACTACTTCGATGGCAGCGAGAAGACTAATTAGTACAGCAAAAAAGACGATGGCTCCAATTTTGAATCGCTTAAATTGTTTTTGAGTCAATAGAGCATTCTTAATGGTGAAAATTCGATTAATGGTTGGCAATAAACGAGATAAGGCAGCATCATTTTTAGTGATGTAGTCGAATGCTCCGTACTTCAGTGAATTTATCGCTACCTGTAACTTCTCCTGAGCTGACAGAAAGATCACCTCAATGTTTGGATTTAATCCTTTTATTTCTCTCAATAATGCTAATCCATCTGAATCCTCTAAACCATAATCCATCAAAACGACATCCGGATTTTTGTATAAATTATTCTTAAAATCCGTTCCATTGTCAAAGGACTCCAAAACAAGGCTCTTGTCTTTTGATAATTCATTGACTACCATTTCTCTGTAAAATGGGTCATCTTCAACTATAAATACTTTTGACTTTTCCATAAACATTAGTTTTGTTTATTGGTGAAATGCCAAATTGGTGCCCAAATATTAATTGTTTGATAATGTGATGTTTAACAATTAAAAATCATCTCGGAATTCTATGAAATAGACTAGATTCTCAATTTGAGAGGATAATATTGCCAATGCAAAATTCGATTCTTACAGAATGCCGTGCAGAGACGGCCAATCAGTTTTGAGACTCTAAGTAATCCTTCATCTGCTGTAAAACGTAAGGCATTTGCTTTAACAAGTCTTGAATGGATTCTATGAGTTCACCCTCTTTATTCTCTTCAGACATTTGATCTGCCCATTTTTCAAGAACAGGCATTTGATCCTCCCAATGTTTGATTCCCAAAATCTTAAAGGAAGGTTTCATTTTATGAACGATAGCCTTGACCCTTTCCCAATTACCTTCTTTCAAAGATAATTCTAGAGTTTTTAGGGAGGGAGGGGTTTCTTCTAAAAACAGCTTCACCATCTTATTCACAAAAACCATGTTTCCAGTAGCTTGTTTCTTCAACTTGGTTAAATCGAACAGCGGTTGTAATTCAGAATCTATTTCAACAAATAGAGCATCATTCTCAACATGTGTTTCTGACAACTTGCTCATATACTTGGTGATTTTCTGATTTAGATCTTCTGCTTCAAAAGGTTTAGACAAATAATCATCCATTCCGATGGCTAAATACTTTTCTTCATCACCTTTGATCGCATTGGCTGTCAATGCGATAATCGGTGTTTTGATCTTCAACTCATCTCGAATCTTTTTTGTTGCTTCCATTCCATCCATTACTGGCATTTGAATATCCATTAGAATGAGGTCAAAAGACTCTTTCCCAACAAGTTCAACAGCCTCTTTACCATTGTTTGCAATGGAGATTTTTAATCCCCAGGGTTCCATTAAGCTTGTTGCAAAGAATTGATTTATTTTATTGTCTTCTACCAACAAGACTTTCATGCCAGACAAATCCGCAACTATTTCCTTATGATGATCTGATGGCAAATCGTTTCCTGAACCTATTTGGTATCCTAACCTCACAATGAAATCAGAACCCTGACCTTCTACACTGTGTACGCGAATTCCACCACCTTGGAGCAAGATCAATTTGCGAGTGATAGAGAGTCCCAAGCCCGTTCCACCATACCTTCTTGTTGTGCTAGAATCTGCTTGGCTGAACCCTTCAAAAATCTTGTCAATTTTACTTTCTGGAATACCAATACCGGTGTCATGAACGGTGAAACGCAACTGTATATTGGTACCCGTATTTTCAAGTACATCCACTAAAATCAACACTTCTCCTTTCTCGGTGAATTTTACTGCATTTCCGATTAAGTTTGTAAGAATTTGCGTTAGTCGAGTTGGATCCCCCAAGCACACCAATTGATCATCAATAGCGGCATCAAACTCCATTTTTAAAACGATATCTTTCTCTGTCACGCGGTATTCATTTGTAGACACCACCTGACTAACGAGGTCTTTGATTTTGAAACCTACATTTTCAAATTCCAATTTACCAGAATCTATTTTAGAAAAATCAAGAATGTCGTTGATGATGACTAGTAGATTCTGGGCTGACCCTCTAATGCTTTTGAGATAACGTGCCTCTTTTTCAGTGTTTTTATCACTTTGCAATAATTTGCTCATACCTAAAATGGCATTCATTGGTGTGCGTATCTCATGGCTCATGTTGGCCAAAAAGTTTTCTCTGGCTTTGACTGCATTTTCAGCCAAATCTTTCGCTTCAATCATCTGTCTTTCCGTAGACTTCCGTAGCGTAATGTCACGAATGGTTCCTTGAATATATTTCTTTCCTTTAATCTCAATGATACTTGCCGATACCTCAGCTTCTATGGCTGATCTATTTGCTTTTTTGAATAAGATTTCGAAATTATCATAACCTTTCTGAGCGATGCGAAGAAATGATTCTTCTGATTTTTTGAGTTCAGAGGATGGATGTAAATCCAGGATGTTTAGCGCAAGAATCTCCTTCTTTGAATAATCTAGCATTTCACACAATCTGTCGTTGACATCTAATATGACTCCTCTGAAATCATGTAGGATAATTCCATCATTCGATTGGTCAAAGACCGTTCTGAATTTTTCTTCTTGGGCCTTAATTTCCTGTTCGGCTTCTTTTATGTTGGTGACATCCACTCCATAACCCATGACCATTTTCAACTGACCATTATCATCATAGACTGGACTCATTTTCCTCAATTGAAATTGACCATTAAAGTTTTCTTCCCATTCTATGGTTTCCTTGCGTTTTTTTACTTCTTCAAATTTGGCTTTTCTAGCTTCCGCAAGAGATATTGGCTTGTTGCGATATTCACAGTATTCAAAATCGTTTTTACCAATGAGCCATTTCCTGATTTCCTCATTTTTTACTGCTACTGGGTTAACAAATGAATATCGATGGTCCTTATCAAAAGCCACAATATCTGAAGGAATATTATTTAAAATACTTTCATAGAAATCCTTTTGTTCATCAATTTTTTGGGAAGCTCTTTTTAAGTCAGTGATATCTTTAGCGTATATATTCACATATTCAAATTCCTCAATCTTTGCTAAAGAGAAAGAAAAAGTAGCATTGGATAAATCTAGTTGTATTTCTATATGTTCCTCAGATATTTGATTAATCGCGTCTAAAATGGGTTTAGGGAGTTTATTGGAGTCATTAATATCCAAAAGTTTTAGAAGGTACTTACTTGAAGGATTATGATACAATATATCGCCCGAGTAAGTTGCCCTTAGAACTGGATTTGGGTTTTCATCAGGAAATTTAGCTAACCTTTTAATTCGTTCTTCCTGTATTTTTAGCTTTGAAATATCTCGAGCAATACAATGAAAACCCGTGATTTTTCCATTTTCAAAGAGTGCTTTCACATTTTGACCAACCCACAGTTCAGATTGAAATTTAGTCACGATCGGAAATTCAAAATATGATGTATCGAGCTTTTCCGAAAAATGCTTGGTGTAGAACTTGGCCACTTTGGGTAAATAATCTTCCCTTACCAATTGATGAAATGGCATTCCAATTAGTTCTTCCATAGGATACCCTACGATCTTGGAGGCAATATCATTCACATATGTACAATTCCCATCAGTATCAACAGTGAATATCATATCACTCGCTTCTTCCACCAGCTGAACATATTTTCTTTGATTTTCTGACAGTATTTTCTGCGCTTCTTTTAATTCTTTCGTTTTGGCTTTAAGAACATGTGCTAATTCCTGTAAGTCTTGATTGGTAATTTCCTGTGTTTTCAAAATTTGCAATAGATCTGCCGTGGAATCATGCAATGCAAAGTCTGTGATCAATAACCCTTTTTCGCTCATTTCCTCGACACTAGTGAGCCAGGGAGAACCTGCAAATAAAAGTTCCTTTTGATCAGTTTCTACGAATTGCCCTTTTAAAAGGACAGTTTGACCTTGAATATTCTTAAGCTCAATGAGGAAAATCTGATTGAGATATTCATGAAAAGCCTCAAACTTCAATGCCAAGCTTTTAGGCCGATCAACTTGAAATACTTCTTCAAAACTCTTCCCTCTGGTGTCTCCTGCAAGTTTTTCCAGTCCCCTCCCAAATCGAGTAATCGTTAAATTTTGATCGATAACAAAGTAAAAAGGAAAGAGACGTTCCAAGTTTTGATCATTCAGCTGAGCCATCAAGCTTTAATTTTACCAAGTGATTTTGAATACTTCATGATCATCTCCTGCATCTCTGTCTTCCACTAATTCAATCTCTACAGGTGTTTCGAACATCGTACCCAACCCTTTCACGATACCTCTTACAAATTCTTTCAAGCCTTCTCGTTTTGAGAAGTAATGTAAGTGAAGTGAATTCTCTTCTATCTGTGTTACTTTAAATTCTGGAGGAGTAATCTTTGGGAAAATTAACATGACCCTGCTATGAAAGTTGGGTAAATTAATGAGGAAATCCTTAAGGTTTGCTCCTCCTGACTCCATTAACTTACCGTAGTGCTTTATTGATGTTTTAAGTACCCAATGCTTTCCAAATTCATACAAAACATCTCCTACAGAAACATCCAAGAGTTTGGATGCACTTATCGCCAACTTGTATGTAATCTCATCATCATATATTTCATTACTTAGAAAAAGGTCAACTTCTATTTTGCTGTCCTCAAGTATATTGGACCACATTTCATCTCCCCAATTATCCGTAACCAAAGATTGAACGCCCTTATTTACAATTCCGTACATTAAGCAATATATTTTGGGTATTTTGATTGAATCCTTGATTCAATATAATCTTTAATTATAGGTGACCCAAACCCTTCCTTCACCAAAAATTCAACGGATCTAAACTTCTCATACACTTCTAATAATTCGAAGTTGTGTTCTCCAGAAATAAAAATCACTTCGATATTTTTATTATAGTTATGGATCAAACCTAAGGCCTGGTGTCCATCCATATTGGTTTCAATCATTCCATCTAAATTAAAATCGAGAATGATAAATTCAGGCTTTCTATGAATTTGTTTTAAACATTCTTCTGCTGATTGAAATACACTAATCTTGTACCCTTTCAATTCATGAAGTTGATATTTTAGCACCTCAAGACACATTGGGTCATCATCTACTAAAAAGATTTCTTTATTTACTGTTTTTGCTTTCATAATTCTGTTTATTCTGGAGGTATCACAAATCAAGCCCAATTCATAAAAATCTGATTATAAGAGATATAAAATTTGTTGTTCGTTGTGTTTTTCTCGTTTTGAGACAGATTGTCCAATTTTTAGAATTCTGATTTAATAACTAAATGCTGCAACTATTGTTCAAGTCAATGCATTATTTAGACTCAATCTCTCCCTGCTGAATCATTCTGTAGATTGAGGAAACCCCGATGTCTAAAACAGCTGCTACTTTTTTAATATCATTATGATATTTCTTGAGAAAATGCTCCACAATCATGCGCGAGTAATCCTTCATTGATCTTTCTTTAAGCATCATGTCTCCCACCCCATCCTTGGATCTGAATGTGATGTCTTCTTCTCGAATGATATTATCATCTGTCATCACGGCAGCCAACTCAATCAATGCTTTTAACTCTCGGATATTCCCGGGAAACGGGTAGCTCATTAATTTGTCTTGGGCCATTTTATCTAGTTTCAAGGCTCCCATCTTATTTTTCTTAGAAAAAGCATCAAGGAAATACTTGGCTAGGATTAAGATGTCATTGTCTCTATCCCTCAGGGGTGGCAATTCAATCGGTAGCCCCAGTAATCTATAATAAAGGTCCTCTCTGAATTTACCTTTCTCCACCTCCTCCGCCAAATTTCTGTGGGTGGCGCATATGATCCTAACATCAATTTTTACAGTTCCATTTCCACCGAGTCTGGTTACCTCTTCTTCTTGCAAAACTCGTAAGAGCTTAGATTGCATCGGTAATGGCATTTCTGCAATTTCATCCAAAAAAATTGTTCCTCCATTTGCCTCCTCAAATTTTCCAATTTTTCTAGCATTTGCTCCTGTGAAAGCCCCTTTCTCATAGCCAAATAACTCACTTTCAATAAGCTCCGAAGGTATAGCAGCCATATTTACTGGCACGAAAGGTTTCTTTTTTCTATTCGAGTTAAAGTGAATTGCTTTGGCTGCTACTTCTTTACCTGTTCCAGTCTCTCCAGTAATCGAAACCGTAATAGGTGCTTTGACCGCTTTATTCAATAAGCGGAAAACGTCTTGTAATACTGGACTGTTGCCGATAATACTTTTGTCAAATTGAAATTTCTGCTCTACTTCTTGTTCAAGATGCTCAACTCTAGTCTCTAATTCTTTGCGTTTTCCAATATTGATCATAGCATTCCATAGTCGATCCTTTGTATCATCATCCTTAAGCAAATAATCATAAGCGCCATCTTTCAATAGATTAATTGCCGTTTTCACATCCTCCTGCCCAGAAATCATTATCACTGGAATATCAGGATCGATCCTCTTTATGGCCTTCAAAGCTTCTGATCCACTTATCCCTGGTAAACTGTAGTCCAGTGTAATAGCCATAGGTTTTTCCTGTAGTCTTTTCAAACAATCTCCAGCATGTTCAAATAACACGACCTCATTATCAGGGTTCAATTCCAGATGATGTTTCAAAAGGGATCCATAAAACCTATCATCTTCTACAACAAATATCTTATTCATACTCATGAGCTTCTTTACGTTCTCAATTCTAAAATGTTCTCAATTTGAGAAAATAATCTCATTAATAGAGGGTGACGTTCGCTCAAGAAACACCTAAAAAACTGTCTTGCAGCGCTTTGTAATAATGGCACTATTTAAGTTAAGAGGTATGTAATTAAGAAATATTATGAAGAAATTAATAACATCATACTTACTATTTATACTTGGAATAGCAATCAATGCTCAAAGTGTTGACATTACTTTGACTCCAGATCAAAATTTGGATCTCTTTGGAGCACAGTCGAATATGGCTGTGCAACTTGAAAATGAGGGTGCTGTAAATTATTCCAACATGACATTAGAATTAGAATTACCAACAGGAGTTAGCTATAGCTTTTTAACTGGCAATGATGCGGGCAGAATCTCAATGTTAAATGCAAACAATGGGATCATTACATTTAGTGTTAGCGGAAATTTAAATACGGCTGAGAGTCTGAATTTCATCATTTCCTATACAGCTGATTGCAATGCTATGAGCGCCGTTCAAAGTGGAGCGGTTTTAAGAAATAAAATTGCTTTCTTGTCTAATAATCAGGAGGTTGAAGCTAAGACATCATCCTCATACAATTTATTGTACCCTGCTTTGACCATTATATCTGTCAGTCCCAATCAGAAAACGATTCAATCTGGTGAAACGTTTACCAGAACAATTAAAATTATCAATGGTGGTAATGGAAGATTGAATGCTTTTACCTTATCCGATGTTCATGGTACTGGCCTTTCTTGGAACTCAGCAAGTATCGGATCCCTATCAAATAATGTTCTTAACTTAACTGGAAGTGATTTTAACGGGATAGGAAATAATGATGCTTTCTTCGATAAGAATGAGAGTATAATAATCACACAAACCTTAGAAGGATTTGCTTGTCAAACAACGACTATTAGCTCTGACATAGAAGCTTCCTGGACAGATGGAAACACTACGAGTTGCCAAGTAACATCCACCACAGCACATGTTACGATCAATCTAAATACACCTAAGCTAAGTGTATCAGCGAATGATGATATCCAAAGCTGTTTTTCCATCAATGAAGGAAGTTTGCAAGAACTAACTTTATCCAATACAGGTCAAGGTATAGCTGAAAATGTGGTTTTAGATGTATTCAATAGTTCTGGAAATGGCTTTGACCCTTCAGTAGCTGTTCATTTAGATCATTCGGATATTGAAATAAGTATAGATAATAATAGCTGGAATGTCATTTCTCCTCAGGCTATTATTAATGGTAATGCTATGGCATGCATGAGCGGCAATCCAACAGGAAAAGTGACTTTGAGTTTACCTCGAATCGATCCTGGAAACAAAATTTATTTGAGATGGAAGACATACAGGTGTTGTATTGATGACTGCTCGCCTAAAAAAATAATGGGATGGGGATATGATGTTACCTACGAAGATGTTTGTCAAACTAATTCTTATCAGAAAGATGGCATTGGGCAAGGAGTAAATTCAAACACCCTCAACTTTTTCACTGAATCTCCTACGGATATTCATGATAGCGAAGTTGAGTATTTCACTTACATCATTTCAAGTCTTACCAATACAATTCCTGAAGGACAAGGAGCGCATTATAGATTAAAATTCACATTACCACAAGGATTGGATTGGACAGGTAACCCAAATGATTTGACTTTTACCAGTGGAGCTACTTTATGGAGCCATGAGGATCTTGATTATGATCCTAATACAAGAATACTAACCGCTAATTACTTCTTGACAGCGCCATTTACAATTCCTAAATCCGAGGTCAATGTTGGTCTTAAAGGCAATTGCAGCGTTGGAGCGTCTGGAGTGAAGTGGGTCGATTTTGATACATATTACATCGCAGATACAACATGCCAACAAGTTTGTGAGATCCCCATGAGTTGCACCGAAAGTGTGGATGTCTATTTGCATTGTCCAGGATCATGTACTAATGGAGGAATTGTATTTAAATCATTTGATATAAAAAGAACAAGTCTAGGTCTGCCAGATAATAATGAAGATGGACTTTCCGACAACTCTGGCGGCTTGGACTTTTCTAAAATCAAATTGAATCGTGCGATGTATGGAGATACTATACAGTCTACCTTTTCGGGGGTTATTGAAAACCCTAATAACATTGCTTGGTCCAAAGGATATGCCAGTTCTACGTTTCCTCTAGGAGTGAATCTCAGTGCAATTAGTTGCGAATTAAAATACTACGATGCCAGCTCTCAGACGTATTTAAACTGCAATAATATTCCTGTGAACTATGCAGACAATGGTTCTACCAGAACCTTTACTTATGACTTTAGTTTAAGCAACTCTTGTTTCGCTGGGGTTGATTATGAAACAGGAGACTCTATTATCTTGGAGCCTATTTACAAAGTAACTGGAAACATTGGAGGTCAAGTAGAAGAAGTAACAGTTAATAATGAATTCTATTTGTCTTCAGTCGCAAACCCAACCAACAGCGCTGATAAGTATGGTTGCAATACTTACAGAGATCGCATAACCCTTATTGGTTATTTCTTTGGAGTAAGCGGTAATCAAAACATTACGATTTCAGGATGCTCTAAAACGATTACCCAGGATTTTCACTTTAGCGTTGGAGATTGTTGTTCAAATTATCAAGGTGGAAATCTTTTTCCTTTTGAATATCGTTCTTGGGCACACCTAAAAGAAATAGAAACAGTGGTGCCCATGCATTATGCTATAGAGAGCGCCTACATAAGACAGTACAGAACTAAAAAAACGAACCAGTCTGCAACACAAACGATAAACCCTATTCAACCTTACTACAGCCAAAGCAATTATTTAAAGTTTGATATTGAAAGTTTATATAAGGAAAACGGAGGAACGTTTGAATTTAGTGATGATGGCTTTTCCGGAACAATATATATTAAAGTTGCTCCCAGTTGTGACGTGCCAAACAATGTCTTTCAATCGATGCCTTGGACTTTTATTTTCAATAAACATGAACATCTTGGTTATGGAACTGAAACCATAACTACAGGGCAAGATAATATAAGGTTCAAACCAAGAACTTTAAGCATCAACAGTCAAAATCCCAAAATAGATGGGGTAGAAAAAGTGGCTAAATGGAATGTAGCTCTTTCAACTAACGGCAGTAGTGTTGATAATGCTTGGGTTCATATCACATCTCCCTCATCTAATATTAATATTTTAAGAGTTGTAGATCTTGCAACAGGTCAAGAACTAGTCAAACAAAACGATATTTATATAGTCGGAAATGTAAACAGTACGAACCTACAGGTCCAAGCCAATTATTCTAATTGTTCCTATGATAATATTGAGTTTTATGCAGGTTATGAATGCTCAGGTTTGCCAAATGATTTTTCGAGTTTCAAGTGTTCTTATTCTAAAGTTGATCTTTTTATTGAACCAAAGCCTGCTGAATTGCAAGCTGTTTTATATGGCAAAACAGTAGGAAATGATTGCAGTCCTATTGTTGAAGTCGAAGTAGAAATTGCAAGTGTTCAATTTTCTATCGTGCAAGATATTTCATTAAGCCTTAGTACACCAGGATTAGACAGAATAAGTTACCAAGCTGGTTCCGCAAAATTGAAGTATCCATTGACTGGAAATTATACATCCGTATCCGATCCAAGTGTAAATAATAATGAATACACATTTGACTTTAATCAAATAAATAATCGTTTAAAAGACCGTGGTCTACCAGGTGTTCTAGACTTAGATTCAAATCGCTTAAAATTAAAATTCAACGTAATACTTGAAGATAATTTTCAGTCTGGAGACCACATTGTAAATAGTATTTCTGGTTATTCCTCATGCGGTCAAGCTTTACAGAACATCAACTTAGCATTCGACCCGAATATCAAGTTTGAAGAAGTTAGTGTAGCGGGCCTTACTGGAATATCTGAAAACAATTGGAGTGTAAGTTGGACCGATATTAATAATGATGGATATGAGGATGTGTTTTTACCTAATTATTCGGATGGCGCTCCAAATAAATTGATGGTGAATAATGGTGATGGCACATTCTCTCAAGTGCAGAATGCTTTGACGAACACGAATGGAGGAACCGTCTCTGGGTCATGGGCAGATTATGACAATGATGGCGATTTAGATGTTTTCTTAGCAAACAATACATCTTCCGTAAATCAACTATACTCCAACGATGGGGCTGGCAACTTTACCTTGGTTAACGATGGAGTGATAACAGGGCATTCGGGTTATTCTCATGCAGGTGCTTGGGGTGATTTTGACAATGACGGATATCTTGATCTTTTTGTTGCGGACTTTATGCCTACCAAATACAATTTGCTTTACAAAAACAATGGAGATGGCACATTTACAGAAATTGATAATATCATCAGCCAAGAAGCTCAGTACTCCGTAACAGGACATTGGACTGATATGGATGCAGACGGAGATTTAGATCTTTTGGTATGCAATACCAATGGTCAGGCTAATAGTGTTTACCGAAACCTTGGTAACACCAATTTCGAGAAACTAGATAACCATCCTTTAGCTTTAAGCGGATTTAATACAACTACTTCTGCCTGGGGAGATATAGATAATGATGGTGATTTTGATGTGGTGCTTTGTAACGCAAGTGATCAGCAAAATGCTCTCTTCATAAATCAGGGTAATATGGATTTTAGTCTCGTTCAAAATAGCATTGTTTCAAATGATAAAGGGCATTCTCATACAGCAAACTTTATAGACTTTGATAATGATGGGGATCTGGATCTAGTGATTTCAAATGATCAAAATCAAAAGAGCTTCTTCTACGCGAATGATGGAGCGGGACAATTCAATAAATTGGACAATGATATCAGTAGAATTGAAGGAGACTTTTTTAGCAATACTTGGGCTGATTATGATCGCGATGGGGACTTAGATTTGTATATGGCAGAACATTCAAGTGGGTCAAACGTCTTCTTCGCAAATAGCAAAGGCCAGTGTTTAAGTTGGATTTGCATGAAGTTAAGCGGCACGCAATCGAATAAGCAGGGTTTAGGCGCTAAAGTCAAAGTGAAAGCGGAAATCAATGGGGGAAAAAGATGGATTACCAGAGAGATTGGAACGCAGATCGCTGGACTCGGAGGGCAAAATTCTTCTAGAACTTACTTTGGCTTAGGGAATGCAACAAGTATTGATTCCATCATTGTGCAGTGGCCTTCAGGAGTGGTGCAATCTTACGATCCAGCTGGCCTGAACACATGCTATGAAATAGAAGAACCTGTGGGAACCAGGTTGTGTGGTAAGATTTTTCATGATGAGAATGGCAATTGTGTTTTTGATGCCAATGAAAATGTTGTGGGGCAACAGTCGGTTCAAATAGGGAATAGTGTTGTAGCAGCCAATGATACGGGCCTATTCTCAATTTATGTAACGGATGGTCTTTACGATGTTGCATTTGTGGAAGAAGGTATTTGGTCTAAAAGCTGTGGTATTCTCACAATCAATACAGAGAATTTAAACGGTACTTGCGATAACGATATTGCCATTGTTCCTTCTTGCGTAGGGGTGGATTTAAAACTAGATATAGGCGTAACTGCGTACAGAAGAGGATTTAGAAACTTATTGACCTCTTTAATTACAAATAATGGAAGCCAAACGGCTTATAATGTTGAGTTTATATTAGAAGTACCTGCTGAGCTAAGTATTGTGAGCAGTGATAGCAGCTTTACGGTTTCAGATACAACTTATAGCTGGTTTTTCGATAGTCTTGAAATTGGAAAGAGCATCTTAATAAGCATGGAGGATTCGGTTGATTTGTACGCTGATTTGAGTAAAACGGTGACACTATCCGGAAGTGTTGAATCAAGTGGAAATGAATGCAGTCTCCAGGATAATCAATTAGCTATGAGTTCCGAAATAGTAGGCGCTGTTGATCCTAACGACAAACTAGTATTCCCTATTGGAATTACAGCTAAAGGTTACATCACAGAGGTGGATACCTTACATTACAAGATTCGATTTCAAAATGTTGGAAATTATCCGGCTTGGCGTGTTATTGTGATTGATACATTATCTGAAAATCTAGATCTCAATACTTTGATAATTAAGAATTCAAGCCATAAGGGAAGATATACAATTGATGGAAGTGTCGTCACTTGGATTTTTGAAGGGATCAATCTTCCAGATAGTGTTTCCAATGAGCCACAAAGTCATGGTTTTGTGCAATTCTCCATTCAACCCAAAAAAGGATTGGCGAATGAATCATGGGTCAACAATAAGGCGCATATCCAGTTTGACTTTAATGATTACATCATTACAAATACCACAGTCAATACTATTCGAAATGATATACATTTAGTGGGTGATAGAAGCCTAGTCATATATCCAAATCCTGCAACCCATAAGGTCAATGTAATTGGTGAAAGAAAAGCATTCGGAGCCACAATGAACTCTGATTTAGTAAGTGTTCAGGTGTTAGATATGAATGGGATAATGGTCGATGAAATATCCATCAATAGAGAACTTAAAACAGTAGTTGTAAGTCACCTGAAAACGGGGTCATATATTCTGGTGGCAGAGACAAAAGAAGGCCTATTGTTTAAGGGAAAGCTTGTCGTTTCAAACTCACGATAAGCATTAGAAATGAAAGGTCACAGGCCGCCCTTTTACAATATCTCCCATTTGTCTCCCACAAAGTATTGATTCTAACTCTTACAAGGGCTAAATTGACGTCATAGTATTGACTTGAAAAAAAGTTCAAACATGAACAAATCAATAATTGCAATCGGATTACTGTTAGTGGTGAGCTCCTGTAAAAAAGAGACTTTTGAAGTGTCGCCAGAAAATGTGCACATAATCAACTCATCCTTTACTAAAGAGAACTATGAATTAAAAGTAATTCTGCCTGAGGCTTATGATGTAAACAAAACTTACCCCGTAGCCTATTTACTAGATGGCTATTATCATTTTAACGATGTTGCGAATATTTTGAAAGAGCATGATTCTTTTCAAGTAATCCTTGTTGGAGTTTTTTACGAAGAATACCCTTTTTCATTGAATAATTTAGCAGCAATAGAAGAATTGCGCGAAATTGACTTAACCTATCCGATACACTCTTCATCTGATGGTACAGAGATTGGTGGTGGCGGCTTACTTTTTTATGATTTCCTCAAAGAGGAACTGATTCCCCTGATTGAGCAAAACTATTCCGTTGACCATAACAATCGCGCTTTAATGGGGCATTCTTTAAGCGCTTACTTCTGCTTGTTTCAAATGTTTAAGTTTCGAGAAGACCCTCTTTTTAGTAATGTCATAGCGCTAAGTCCATCTTTATGGTGGTCGAATTTAGAAATAATCGAAATGGAGCAAGTCGCAGATGATGCAAATGCCAATTTGCCCTTTAGTTTATACCTCGGAATAGGTGAGCAAGAAGGGGTTGAAGCAAATGCTCTCTTGGATGAATTAGATGAAAGAATCATAAACCATAATTATAGCAACCTAAACTACCTCAAAGAAAGGTATAGCGGAGGACACCTTCATAGTGCTAAAAGTGGATTTCATTCTGGTCTAAAATTTATCTTTCAATGAAAATTATACTATGTCTTCTTGGCTTTGTTTTGTCTAATATCGTATTGGCACAAGATGAGTCTAAACCGTTGATTGACAACGTAGAAGTTTCTTTTGAACTCGGCTCAGGAGGTGGGGATTATGGGCTACAGCTTAAAATGAATCACCTCTGGTTTCAAACCAATAAAATGAGCGTCCTTAGTGCCTTCAGTTACTCCTCCTTTATTGGATCAGAAAGAATCGATGGGCAATTTTCTCAAACCAAAGGGTTCACTGCCGATAATCACTTGAGGTTTTATACAGGTCCTAAGATTTCCTTTTTTAAAAAAATGATTTTTTCAATTGAGGGCTACTTCGGAGCCTATCATGCCTTTACCAAAGGGAATTTTAAAAACGAATTATTTGAAATAAATAGAGATTTTAAGTCAAGTCAATTCTTGTTTGATTATGGAAGCAGGTTATTACTTGGGTGCAAGGTTAAAGAAAGACTTAGCATACAACTTTCAATGAACAACTCATGGAAACAAGTGGATAGTGGTTTAGGTTTTTTAGCAGGACTATTCGCTGGGGAACCTGATGGAAAAATGAGTTTTGGAATAGGGGTAAATTATAAACTGAAATAAGCTAAAAAGCCGGCTCCATGCCAATAGAAAATTTAACCTCGGTTCCGGAAATCAATCTTTGAATGTCAATCTCAAAAGGTATGTTTCTTTCCTTGTTATTATTGGCCAATCTCGCTTGCGTTATTGGAACTCCTAAGGATTTCTTTTTATATGGGTTAAATTCCTTTTTTGCAATGGTGGTTCCATTATCCTGAATGATACACTCCAGTTCATGTTCTCCCTTTGCATTAAAAAATAAATCAATCTTCCCTTCTTTTTGTGTGTTTTCACCTAAACCATGAACGATTGAATTTTCCAAAAACGGTTGAACTAACATGGGCGGAATCAGTATATTCTCAGGATCAATGCTCTCATCTATTTTAATCTCAAATTTGAAATCATTTTTCCTCATCAATTGATGAAGTTCTAGATAGCTTCTCAGGCATTCCACCTCATCTTCTAAAGTCACTTTTGTTTCGGTTGCATTCTCAAGTGTTACTCTAATTAATTTGCACGTTTGTGCAATGCAATTGGCGGCTTCCTCAATTTTATTTTTTTGAACCATGGATTTCGCCTCAGCCAAAGTGTTGAATAAAAAGTGCGTGTTAATTTGAGATGTTAAGGCTTTTTGCTCCAAAACGGCCGCTTCCTTCTCAGCTTGAATTCTAGTTTTTTCAAGTTCTGACTTTGTTAAGGCCATCTTAATTCTATTCCTGTAAAGAAGCACTACAGCAGCAATTATTAAAATAAGACCCCCAATTACCACAGCATAGATTGTGCCTCTTTGAGAAGCGATTTTCGCATTTTTCAAAAGCTGCTCTTGTCGCAACAGTAGATTTTCATTCTCTTTTTTCTCAGCCTCATGCTTTTCACGACTATCAATGAGTTGGTTTTCCAATTGACCCATATAGATTGTGTCTTTCAGCGCTATCATTTTTCTAGCATAGTGATGGGCAGAATCGTATTTACCCATTTTCCTAAAAGCTTCATCCATCAATACATAATGATCTGATAATTGTGATAACCTGTCCGTGTGAGGTTTTTTGATATATTCTCTTGCAAGTGCTATACCCTCTTCAAAGCGCTCCAAGCCAATATAGCAAAACGATTTTATGTTGATTAAATAGTCTTTGGTTTCCTCTGGAAGTATGTCTGAAAATTCATTTTCAAGTTTAGCTAGAAATATTAAACTGTTGTCATATTGTTCAACATTTACATAGTTCAGACAAAGGTTGTATGCAGCATCAAATATGAGGTTTCTATTGCCTATTTCTTTTCTTAACTCATAAGCTTTGAGAAAGTAATGCAAACCACTATCTCTCCTTTGTGTGTACATCAAACAAACACCTAAATTCGTATACCCGTAGGATAGTTTTGTTTTTTGTTGAACATCTAAATCACGAGATTCATAGTCCTGAATAAACTGACTAAAGTATTCCTCTGCATTCCTGTAGTCCGTGTTATAGAGGAAAGCCAAACCAATGCCGTTCAAAACTTCTCCTACAGTTTCAGGGTTGAACTTTTTTCGTATTTCAAGGGCCAGAAGCAAGGTGTCAAGGGCGTTTTCAAGTTCTTTTTTTTGTAACAATGAAGAACCTATTCCAAAAAGGTTTTCGGAAATTTTGAGACTATCATTGTTCTTTCTGTTGTAGATCGCGCTATGAGAATAATAATAAACAGCACTATCATATTCACCTGCATAAAAAGATAAACCCCCTCTAGTAGAATACAATTGTCCAAAACACGAATCTCTCTTCAATTCATCAGCCAGTTTTTTTGCTTGGCTTAAATACAAATATTGGCTATCCGCTACCTCCTGATATCGAGCATAATGTAAATTCCATTTAAATTTTTCGTAGTTGTTCTTGGCTTGAGGTTTTGCCTTCAACAGGCTATCAATAAGCGTTTGATAATTGTTTGACCATAAGCTCAATGAAATAAAAAGAAGCAGCGCAGTGACAATACTTTTCATCTTTGATGTTTACTTTTATAAAAATTTGAATTGGATACAATACACAACATCCTTAAAGAAATTGGTATTGCAAATTTAAATGAAGTTTCCAGAGTATCTGGGGGCGACATATGCAAAGCCTATAAAGTCCGTTCGGATCAGCACCTGTTTTTTGTTAAAGTATTAGAAGATAGCGAAACAGTAAACGCTTTAAGTCAAGAGAAAGAAAACCTTGATCTAATATCACAACACTATCCATATATTCCTAAACCCTTTAAAGGTGGTCGTCTGAGGGATTATCATTATCTCCTTATGGAATACATTCCAACCATTCCAGCAACTCCAGAACACTGGGAACAGTTTGGTACAGATCTAGCAGAAATGCATCAATCCTCCAATGAGAAGTTTGGTCTAAGCTATAACAACTTTATTGGAACCTTGGATCAAAGTAATGCTGCTCACGATTCTGCTCACGATTTTTTTTGGGAAGAAAGATTGAATCCATTGATTCGAAAAAGCCTCAGCAATCAACTCCTTGAAACAAGTGATGTTGAGCGTTTTGAAAAGCTCGCTAAAAAACTTGAGGATATTTTGCCCGATGAACCCCCAGCATTGATTCATGGTGATCTATGGAGTGGCAATTTTCTTCATGCTGAAAAAGGTACTTTCATCTTTGATCCAGCATGCCATTATGGACTTAGAGAAGCCGATATCGCCATGAGCCTGCTCTTTGGTGGTTTTGACCGCTCCTTCTATGATGCCTACAACCAAGTATATCCTTTGGAAAAAGGTTGGCAAAATAGAATGGATCTACTCAATCTCTATCCTCTATTGGTTCATCTTATATTGTTTGGAAGATCATACTATGGTCAGATTTCTCAAATCTTGAATAAATTTGTTGCATAATTTTAAGCTATGTCTAAAGAATCTATAATTGAATCCACCAAAGCTCCAGAACCTGTTGGACTTTACCCTCATGCCAGAAAAGTGGGAAACCTTCTTTTTCTCTCCGGTGTTGGTCCAAGAGAAAGAGGCACAAAAAAAATTCCTGGGGTAGAATTGGATCCAGAAGGGAATATTATGAGTTACGACATAGTTAAACAGTGTCATTCTGTCTTCAATAATGTTAAAACGATTCTAGAAGATGCAGGCTCTTCCTGGGAAAATTTGGTAGATGTGACCGTTTTTCTAACCAATATGAAAGATGACTTTAAGGCTTACAACAAGGTTTATGCTGAATACTTCAAAGACAACCTGCCCTGCCGTACGACTGTTGAAATAAACAGTCTTCCAACGCCCATTGCTATTGAGTTAAAATGTATTGCTACAATCTAAAAAGTTTTTTTTTAGGAAGGGGCTTTATATTCTTGGTTTTGATTTCGGTGCTATTGCACATTGAAATCAAAGCTTCTCACTCACTGGATTCTTTGGTTTTTCCTAAAATTCATGTTGGCGACCAACAAGTCTTGGACTCCTTGTTGCCTATTTATCATCAAACAAATACAAAAACCACTCAGCTTGAAGCCCTGCACAGAATCATTGTTTTAGTTAAAGACATAGAGGTCTGGACAGAATACAATGAGTTCTATGGAGAACAAATAAGAACCTTTTTGGCTGACTCGAGCCTATTACAAGCCGAAAGAAACAAAATCTTAAGGCATCATGCCAGCTATTTCAATTTTAAAGCAGTTGAGTGTAAAAGGAGAAAAGATAAAAATGGTTCTGCCCAAAACTATTTAAAGGCATTCAATATCTATTCAGAACTTGAGGACCGTGATTTAGCAATGCAGCCCTATCTCCAGTTGACTCAATTGGAAGAATATGATGACCAAAGTCTAAACAAGCTCAACGAAATAATTAGCTACTATAGAACAAAGCATGACACAGTCTACCTTGTTAAATCCTTAAACCATCGCTCCCAAGTCTTTCATAGACAAAACCTTCTGGAAAAGTCACTAAAAGATATTTTAGAGTCCAATATTTTAGCCGAATCAATGATCGATCCTCCGGCTGATCTTATGGTAGATCTAAAAATAAAAATGGCGAACAAATATTTCATCTTAAGAGACTATGACAAAGCACTATCCATTTACGATGATATAGAAGGCTTATTAACAGATCAAATGCTATTCAAAAGGCTCCTTTGGCTGTCAACCACATGTAGAATTTATCTAGCAAAGAAAGAATATGAAGATGCAGAAATCCAAGCTTTCAAAGGTCTTGCGCTATGTGACCGTATGAATAACGAGCAAACAAAAACCTCATTTCTCACTGCTCTTGCTGAAATTCGGCTTCATCAGACCAATTACGCTGCCTTTTATGAATTGTTGGATTCATGTAAAGCACACTATAAACTCTTACCGGGAGACTCTTTTAACCTAACCATTCTTGAGGCAAAATCTTTTGTACAGAGAAATGAATATCAAAAGGCTAATACCGTCCTTCAAAGGCCTATTCTTCAAAACGTTCTGGAGAATTACAAAAAACTAGAATACCTCCAGCTTCATTGTAAAACGGATTCGGCTTTGGGTAATTGGAAAAGCGCCTATTCTAAGCTTTCTTCGATTGAAAAGTTGAAGGAAAAAATAAATGCAGACGAACATATTAAATCACTGCTATTAGAGGAATTCAAAAACAAATTGCGTACAATGTTGTCCGATTTTAAGGTCGCCCAGGACTTAGAAGATTCTAAAAATTATGAAAAAAGAAACACTTTAATTAAAATCATCTTGATACTAATTATTGGAATCATTTTGGTCGTTTCAATCTTTAGTGCTTTACGACATAAAGAACAAAAGAGGAGGTTTAAAATAGAATACGATTATATAGAATCTAAGAATAAGCTCCTCGTCACACAACTAAATCCACATTTCATTTCTAATGCTCTTGGTACAATTCATGCCGCAATTGATGTCAATAACGTGGCAACCCGAGATCTCATTGTAGAGTTTTCTAAACTTATAAGAAAGGTTTTAGATCTCTCAAGACTGGAAATTGCGAGTTTAGAAGATGAAATCAATTTTGCCGAACAATACCTTGATGCGCTACAAAAACGGTTCGAAGGATTGTCTTTTGAAATCAAAGGAAGAAACGACTTATTTGAAGAAGTCCTTATTCCTCCTTTGCTATTACAGCCGTTTATTGAGAATGCTGTCAAGTATGGAGTAGAATTAAACAATAAAAGTGGGCATATTGAGATTACAATTGTATCAGACAAAGAGAATAACCTTGTTCGAGTAATTATTGTGAATCATTACAATCAATTGTCCAACAAAGATCATCAATCCTATTCTTCAGAAATTATGAGAGAAAGAATTCATAATTTTAACCAAAAGTATGACCGCAACATACAATTAGAACAACTTCAGCAAGAAAAGATTTTTAAGACAAACATCACAATTGATTTTAACTATGAAGATTCTTATAGTTGAGGATGAAGCCAATCATCGGGAAAATTTACGACATATTTTAAGTGAAAACATTCCAGGAGTTGACATCAATTTTCATGACAAAATCAAGGGGCTAGTCGCAAAAATAGATGCTTTCGAACCAGATGTGTTGTTTTTAGATGTTGAACTTCCTGATGGCAAGACAACTGACCATTTGAAACTTGATACATTGCCCTGTGCGGTTATTTTTATCACTTCATACGAAAAGTATGCTGTTGATGCCTTCAAGCTCAGCGCTCTCGACTTTTTACTAAAGCCTGTGGGTACCAAAGATATGTTAAGATCCCTTGAAAAGGTTCAGGAAGAACAGTTTCATAATGCACAAAAAGTAAAACTCAAGGCCCTCATTGAAAACCTCAGTCAAAAAACCAAGAACATTCTGATCAATACAAATACTGATTTACATATTGTCCCCACTCAAAACGTTATTTACTGTGAAGCTTTATCGAGCTACACCGTCTTCCACTGCATAAACGATACTAAATATACAGCTTCAGCCAATTTAAAGGAATTTCACGAACGCATTGGTAGCTTCGGCTTCTTTAGGATTCATAAGAGCTACATGATTAACCTATCTCAAATCAAAAAAGTCTCTAAAGCTAACCTAAAAGTTCTTTTAAAGAATGGAGTAGAGCTTCCCATCTCAAGAAATAGGAAAGATATTTTCTTTAAATCCTTAGAAAACGAACTCACTTAAACACGTCACATCTGAATTAATACACTTCACAAAAGATAGTTCGGGCCAGGTAAATTTCACAAAATAGTTGGTCTTTTTGAGGTTACTTTTGCTCAAAATCCCAGTTATGCAAACCAGACTCTCAAACAAATTAGTACACCTTTTTATCATTATTTTATATACGCTAAACGTTAGCTCTCAAATAGCAGAAGAAGATTTTAAAAACCCTGTTAAAAGCCTAATCCCTCCTGCTCCAACTTCCTCAGCCCTTGCCAAATATGCTGATGTTCCGGTGGGAGAATTTACCGGAATACCAAGTATTTCCATTCCTATATATGACTACCAGTCAAGAAAATTGCAGCTTCCTTTATCGCTAAGTTATCATGCTGGCGGTATTAAGGTGGATGAGGTTTCCTCGTGGATTGGCTTAGGTTGGTCCTTAAACGCAGGAGGTGTCATTACTAAAAGTATTGTAGGTCATGACGACCTTTCGGCTATAGGTTATCAAAACAATGCTGTTTTCAACAATTTTGATGGCACCATCCTCGATATGGGAAACAATGTATCAGAAGTCCAAGCAATGATGAGAGGACATTTAGATGGTGAACCTGATGTTTATTACTATAACTTTAATGGAAAGTCAGGAAAATTTGTTTTTGATCATCAAGGAACTCTTCATTTGATCCCAAAGAATGATTTGAAAATTGAAAGAGACCTTTCTTTTGGTTCTGGTGAAAACGCCTTTAAAATAACAGATACGGATGGAACAATCTATTACTTTGGTGGCATCTACGTTGAAGAAACCATAATAAGCACAAACGAAACTGCAAATTCAGAGGGCCCTTGTACTTCTGATTTTCAACCTCCATCAACCCAAAATAAAACTTCATGGTTTTTGTATAAAATAGAAAACCCAATTTACAAAGATGTCATACAATTAAACTATTTACCCCACACTGTCGATTTCGTTTCCGGAATCACAGCCAATGAGTATTTTGACAACCCGCCAAACCCTTATGATATAAACGGAGGGCAAGTTTGTAAAACAGCTCCAGAATCAACAGAGTGTGAAACAAGACAGACTTCGAATTCATTTCATCTAAATGAAATTAGTGCTTCCAACGGATTCCTTGTAAAATTCATTACTGATCATCAAAGAGATGATTTGAATGGAGGTGTAATTCTTGATAAGATTGAAGTTTATGATCGCGGAAACAACCTCTTAAAGACTTTTGAGCTTTATCATGATTATTTTGTAGCCAATGGACCTCAAAATGATCTAACACTTTCTACAAGACTCAAATTAGATTCTGTAAAGGAAATTGCTGGGTCTTCTGCAAAGCCCCCATACATTTTTTCGTATTTGGATGAAATCGACAATGACAAAAAGCTTCCAAGACGTCTTTCTTATGCCCAGGATCACTGGGGGTTCTACAATGGCCAAAACAACAACCCAAGTCTGTTGCCAAAAAGATTTTACACACACTTAACATATAACGGAGCAGATAGAGATGCATATCCCAAACACACTTCTGCAGGGATGCTCTACAAAATCAAAAATCCAACTGGCGGTGAAACGGAGTTTGACTATGAGTGCAACTCTGTTGGAACCTTTAGCCTTGCCAACATCACTCAATCCAATGCGCAATACGAATCCAAGCATGTGTCTGTAAGGGGTAGAATTTTCAATGATGGAGATGCCACTCAATCCCATGGAACAGGTCAAGTCGTAATACCCTATCCTCTTTATGTTGATTATACCGTTATGACAGAAAATACTTGGGTTGCAGGAGACTGGAACGGAGAAATTCTAATAACAAATCATGAAACCGGTCAAAGCTTATGTCACACCACACTTCCTTGTGGTGGAAGCAATGATGGACAAACTCAAACATTCCTTCGTTACTTTCCTGCAGGAACATATGATATTGAAGTCAAAGCAACGGTAAGAGGCGATAATGCAGTGGTTACTTTTAGTTGGGATCAAAATACAATCCTTGCAAACCAAACCCCTTTAAGTGCTATAGACGAAATACATGTTGGAGGAGCAAGGATCAAAAGCATCAATTATTACGATGGACGCTCTCATGACTATGACAGGTTTATCACTTATGAATATAAGCAGAGTAATCATTCCAATCCAAACCGTTCTAGCGGGAAGCTCATCACCATGCCAAGATATGATCACAGGCTGTTTGTTTATAGAAGTGACAACAGTGGTACACCACAAGCTAGTGGCATCTTCTTTAATGCAACATGTTCAACAAACGAATGCTTTTTCAATGGTTTGAGTTCCTTTAGTAAAGCTCCTCTAGGTAGTAGTCGAGGAAGTCATGTTGTTTATCCAGAGGTTTCCATAACCTATGGCCATAAAGCACAAGGCGGTAAAACGAAAAAGATATTCTCTTTTTATGAGGACAAGGGTGGTACTGGTTTCCCTTATGCTTCACAAACGAGCTATGATTGGAAAAGAGGTCATCTATTGAAGGAAATTGATTATCGGAAAAATGAAGATGGCTCCTTCACTGTGGTTCGAACATTAGAGAACGATTGGGACTTTAGGGAGGATAAAACTTTGAATAACTCAAAAGTCATAGGGTTGAAGGTCGATAAAAGAATTCAAGGTGGTCTTTGTCAACAAGCAGCAGTTCTACATACTTGTACTGAAGTTGATATTCAATTTGGAGCTTGTGGCTTGACTCTAGAGCCCATTTCTCCGAACGATCCATTCATCCAAGGGTCAGGGATATGGTTTTCATCTGTGCATGATCAAAATGGATTAGAATTTGCATTAAGTGTGGATCCCAATGACTGCGAAGTCTTTGGTCATGACATTTGTTTTGGTAAAAACCCTGGAGATGTTGTGTTGAACCCTGCGTGGACGAGAGAAGTTGCCTATAGATCATATGAACACATCTCCCAGTGGGTATATTTAAAATCCCAAAAAGAAACCATTGACAACATTGAAAAAATAACCGAATACCTATATGATGAAACGAATGGCGCTCATACTAACCCCATTCAAACCACGGTTCATAATAGTGACGGCACAAAACACGCCCATAAAGTTAAATATGCCTTTGAATACCAAGATTTTCAAGGAAGTCCTGACCAAGATGTGGAAGCCTTATATCAATTGAAGAATTATAATGTTAATGTTCCAATTGAAACACTATCCTTAATCGAAAAACCCAATCAAAGTCCGAAAGTGGTTTCTGGATCTTACAGTCAGTATGCAGTGCAACATGGTGTCCCGTTGCGCAAAGCGGTTTGGACATTAGAGTTAACCAGCCCTCTCCCAAATTTTATAGGGTCTCATATAGAGGATCAAAACGGGAGCATTAACCTTGTAAAAAGTGCAAACTATAAGAATTATAATGAAGATGTTCCTGAAATGGAATTCCTTGATTATAATGTCCAATCAAATTTGCTCGAGTACAAAAGAACTTTTGGGAATGTCAATACAATGATTTGGGATAATAACAGTAGATATCCTATCGCAGATGTACAAAACGCCTTACAAAGTGAAGTGGCATATACCAGTTTCGAGCAAACAGGAGATGAAGGCGGTTGGCAGATTTCAGGTACCAGAACGAATTCTTCATTGCACTCCGGAAGAAAAGCCCTTGAAATCAACAAGATAGAAAAAACAAGTCTTCCTCCTGGAACATATGAAGTTTCATTTTGGCATAATGGTCAAGGTTTAGAAATCTTACTAAATAATCAGATCATAGAACATGTAAATGCCAGCACTAACTTGGTCAACTTTAAAACGACTATCAATGCAAGTGCTTCATTAAATAGTATCGCTATAAGAAAGTCTGGAGTCGGTCCTTGTCTAATAGATGATGCCCGTCTAGGTCCTGTTGATAGCCGCATGCAAACATTTGTTTATGATGATGAATCTGATTTGTTGTTATCGATTAGTAATGATGCTGACATCGCTACTTATTATCAATATGATCTCTTTCAAAGATTGAAATATGAGCGAGACGAAAACCAAGACATTTTAAGTGTCTACGATTATGTTTTTGATCAATCAACAGCTTTAAACTTTATTAGTACCAAAAAAATTCTTGTTGAAGGTATTAAAACACAGAATCAATTGGATAACCTTGGTGCAAATGACTATGTCAAGTCAATCTCCTATCAAGATGGTTTTGTAAGGCCCATTCAGAATATAGTTGAGCGCGGTTCAATCAATGAACGAGATGTTGTTACCATCATTGAGTATGATAGCCTTGGCAGGCAGCCTAAATCATTCTTGCCCTTTACCAAGCAAAATAACCAAGGGCAATTTGTTACCAATGCAAAATTATTACAGAACCTTTTCTTTGGCTCTGTATCTGATGCCTTCGCCTATTCAGAAAGTGAAGAAGAGAGTTCTCCTTTAGGAAGGTCTCTTAATCAAGCTGCTCCGGGAAGCGTCTGGTCCATAAGCTCCAACCATACCATTGACCAAAGCTATCGGTCAAATTATCCCAATGAGGTACGAATATTTAAGCAGGGCACGTCTAACGGTTTTTATCCGGAAAACACTTTGCATGTTGTTGAGGTAAATGATGAAAATGGAAATACCACAACTGAATACCACAATATCATTGGACAATTGGTCATGAAGAAAAATGGTAATGCAGAAACATATACCCTCTATGATGATTTTGGAAGAGTTGATGTTGTTATTCCCGCAACGCTAATGGATAAATTGAACGTTGACGGGCAATACAATTATTTAGCCTCAAACTACAAAAAGGGACTGTTTAAGTACACTTACAATGCACAGGGGCTGCTTGCTAGAAAGGACTTACCTGGAACCGAAGAATACCAACAATATTATGATCGTTTAGAAAGGTTGGTTCTTGTGATAGACCCCAACGGAGTTCAAACCTTTACTAAATATGACGCATTGGATAGACCAACTGTTACAGGTCTTTTCTCTGGATCAACCTTACCTAGCATCAATGATGGCCTCTTTACAGCAAGAAGTACAGGCACTTATGGATATGATTTAAGCAATTCATTTCCCTCAGGAAATATTGAACCGTTACTCATCAATTTTTATGATGACCACGATTTGGATAGAAATGGTACGCTTTCTTCTTCTGAACTCATTTCTCCTGATCCTCTTGGATCATATGCCACTCCCACAAGGTCTAGCAAAGGGCTTTTAACAGCAAGTAAAGTAGCTTATTTCGAAGAAGGAACCAGCAATGTTGAAGGGTACACCTTTAAAAAAATGTACTATGATGATAAAGATCGTATAATTCAGAGCAAATACACCAATTTTACTGGGGTGGAAGAGGTTTCATTCAATGCCTACAGTTTCAGTGGCCATTTGCTAAAAGCTCAAGTAAAGCATAGATCTGACTTAAATGGTTTAGTCTCCAAAATCATAGAACAAGAGTATGTCTATGACCGTGTTGGTAGAAAATTGAAAACGTATCAAAGTATTGATGGGGTCAAGGTGTTGTTGAATCAGCTCAATTATAATGAAAAAGATCAGGTGATCAGCAAGTCTTTGGGAGCTTCAGATGCTCAAGAGTCTAAGTTTTTGCAAAAGATTGATTATGCCTATAATATTCGAAATTGGATCACTGCGATTAACAGTATCAATGGATGCTCAATGAATGGTACGGAACCGGTTATCGGAACTAAGAATAAGTCAGGTAACACTTTTCAACCAGGACCTAAGGATCTTTTTTCACAAAAACTCTTTTACAATAATCCTATTGCAGAAACAGCTGTAAGTGGTCAATTTAACGGAAATGTAAGTGGCATCCAATGGCAATCAAGTTGCGGAAATACTGTAAAGTTCTATGGTTTTGAATACAATAATACCAATCAACTAACAAATGCAGTATATGGCGAAGGTTTGGTGGATGATTTGCAAATTAACAATCATTATGACGTTTCCGTTGGTTATGATAATAGCGGAAATATCAGCCAGCTAACTAGGAAGGAAAATGCTGTGTTGATTGATGATCTTAAATACGATTACAATGATCATTTTCAGTTAGAAACGCTTGAAGAAACAAGCGACCAACAAGTCGGTTTTCAATCTAACAAAACTCATGGTAACTATCAATATGATTCTAATGGGAATATGAAAAGAGATGATCACAAAAACATGTCTCTGTCATATAATTTTTTGAATCTTCCTTCTTTAATATCATATGACAATCAAAATGAAATCAGGTTTCGATATGATGCTTTAGGGACAAAGCTGCAACAATGGTCCAAGCCTCAAAATAGCACCACCTGGTCCGTTAAATCTTACTTCGGTAGTGTACAGTATTTGGACGGTCAATTAGAAGCTATTTATCATGATGATGGCAGAGCTGTTCCTAATGGAAACTCATTTATTCATGAATACGATATTAAAGATCATTTAGGAAACCCTAGAGTGCGCTTCGCAGATTTCAACAATGATGGTGAAATAAAAAAATCTGATAATGAGGTAATTGAAGAGATTCATTACTATCCCTTTGGCATGGTCATGAACGGCTCTTGGAATCAAATTGGCACTAGTGAAAACAAGTATCAATATAATATGAAAGAGCATATTGATGTTTTTGGGTTGAACTGGTTGGATTATGGTGCTAGATTTTACGATCCATCGATAGGGAGATGGAGCTCTGTTGATCCTTTGGCAGAAGAGTTTTTGAATTGGTCTCCTTATAATTATGTTATGAACAATCCCCTGAAGTTCATTGACCCAACGGGAATGGCTCCAGAAACCAATGATCCAGAACCATTTATAGCCTTAAATAAAAGTAGAACTCCTAGCGGGCCTCATCTAAGACTGGCATTTGACGTCTCTGCTGGACCTCATACAAAGAGTGGGGTACGAACTTTTGGAATTGGCGAAAAAGTTGAGTTGGGAGCCTCTTTTAAAGTTGTTGGAATTGAGTTGCTCATTGGAATTACTGAAAACTACTTGAACATAAGATTGATGAATACCAGCGAAACGGAAATAGTGTTTGGTGGAACCCATGTAGCAACCGGAGGATCAATAACACTTACCCGAACTGTAAAAGATGGAGAAGTAACTACGACCAGAGAAGGCACGGTACATGCAGGACCTGTTTTTATCACACAAAGTGAGGGCACTATGGTAGCCAGTTATGAGTTGTATTCATCCAGTTTGCCAGTGCCGCTGTCCTCAGGAGATGGCAGGTTCTTTTCAATAAACGCTTCTGCTTCAATTGAAAACGTTCAATTAGGTCTAGGTCATATTCAAGGGGATGCATCAGATGGGTACTCGATTAGTTTTCGTGATAATCGAGCGCATGTGAGATCAAGAATGGCTGATATGGGACGTGACATCAATGACCCTCATGGTATCAAAGCCGCTAAAAGAAAAGAAGCCGCTGAAAAGGCGCAACGAGCCTTAAGAATCAAGTATTACAATCTTACTGGTAAGTTATTGGAAGATTGACCTTTGTTCCACAACGTTCCACGGGGAACATTGATTCTTCACGAACGTTGTGGATATTTAAATCAGTCCGATAAGTGCGGAATGCTCCTCATTAGCTTTTGAATTGCCAACCAATCTGTAAGAGGATCAAACCCCGCTTTATCTTCTAATAATACATTGAAATATGGCTTTTTATCGTAGCAGCCATAAGCCGCATTTTTCACTTCTGGATTCTCATTCACATGAGAAAAAAGGATTTCGTTTTGGTTAAAGTAGTCAATATACTGTTTGATTTCATGAGGATGCGAACATGTATACATGATCATAGTAATGTCTGGCCTTTTGGAAATTTCCTGAAGCACTTCTTTTGCTTTGGGATAAAATTCAGTTGGTATTTGGGCAGCTGAGTAATTTGGTATAATTACAGTCTGATGAATATCAACTGCCCAAAAAATCTTATTCCAACCCCGGTCAATAGCCATGTTGAAGGCATTTTTTATGGCCTTAATTATCATTGTCAAAAATAATTTTTGCTAATATATGTGTTTTGAAATTTTTTCGTTCACTAAGGCAGCAACTGAAACGACTTTTAGTTTATTACTTGTTGCCTGAAGCGAAGCAGGATGCGTGTCCGTGCAAACGACTGAGGTTATACTCTCTGTCTCATCAATAAGTTCGATACAGCCTTTCGTGAACAAGCCATGGGAGGCGATTACATGAATTTCAGATGCTCCTTCTTCCTTATATCTTTTGGCCGCATTTACCGTACTTGATCCTGAGCGAATCATATCATCATAAATAATGACATTCTTTCCATTGACATCCGCGTTTAAAGAAGTGATGCTCGTTCCTTTTTCCGTTCTTCTTTTCAATATGTATGCTGGAGTAACCTGAAGCTCTTCAGCTAAGGACTCAACCCACTTTGCACGACCTGCATCTACACTTCCGAGTACAAAGTTTTTGTTTGGGTATCGTTGAAGACACTCTGATAGTATGATGTCTTTTAAATAGATATGGAAAGGCCTTAAATCACCCTCAAAGTAATATGGAATTCCCTCAGAATGTAAGTCAAACAAAAAGATTCTAGTTCCTTTTGGAGAGTTTGGTAATGACGAGAACATTCTTGCCCTATACTTGGCTTTAACAGCTTCCCCTATCTTAGAGGAACGCTCCATAGTGCTGTATCCAAAGTAAGGAATCACTATTGTCAAAGCTGAAGCTCCGTAGTGGATTAAGGTGCTAGCCAGATCATACAATTCTAAAGTTTCGGAGTCATCTATAGTTCCTCCAATAAGTACTGTTTCTTGTCCCTCAACATTTGTTTCAAGCTTGTGGTATTTTTCGCCATCACCAAAAGTCTTTGTGCTAATTTTACCCTCTCGAATATCATTGAAATTCGTAATTGCCTTTCCTAAATAATCATAGGATTTTGTTGTAAAAAGAATCATCTTCCAATCGTTCTTAATATGTCAGCTGCTTGCAATAATGTTTCTTCCTTTTTTGCAAAACAAAACCTCAACACCTTTGGACTTACTTCCCCAGCATAAAACACAGATGTTGGTATGGATGCAATCCCTTTTTCCTCTGTTAGCTTCACGGCAAATTCTGTGTCAGCCTCGTCAGATATATTAGAATAATCTAATAGCTGAAAATATGTTCCTTTAGAAGGAATATATTCAAATTTTGAGCCTTCCAAAGCGTTCAAAAACAGGTCTCTTTTTTGTTCATACATTTCAGACACTTGACCGTATGTACTCTGATCAGAAATGTAGTCTGACAAAGCATATTGAATGGGAGCATTACAAGAAAAAACTAGGTACTGATGGATTTTTCGAAACTCATTTGTCAACCACTCTGGAGCCACACAATATCCCATTTTCCATCCAGTGTTGTGAAAAGTTTTCCCAAAAGAAAACGTGGCAAAACTTCTTTCGAATAACTCAGGGTATCCTACAATACTCTTATGTGAGTGTTCATCAAATACAATGTGCTCATAAACCTCATCGCTCAAAACTAGGATATTCGTATCTCTCACAAGTTCTGTTAATCGCTCAAAATCAACTTCTTCCAAAACCGTTCCTGAAGGATTGTGAGGGGTATTAATAATGATCATTTTGGTCTTTGGGTTAAGGCATCCTTTCACATGATCCCAATCAATTTTATAATCTGGTGGATAAAGAGGTACCTCAATGACTTTTCCTCCATGAAGCTCAATTGCAGGAGCATAGCAATCATATGCTGGAGTAAAAATAATTACCTCATCACCAGGATTAATGGTGGCTGCGATACACGTATAAATCGCCTGAGTGGCTCCTGAAGTAATTGTGATGTTCTTTTGCCCGTAAAGATCACTTTGATATGATTTGTTCATCTTCAAGGCGATTTTTTCCAAAAGACTAGGTAAACCGGTCATTGGAGCATACTGATTCTTACCCTCTAGCATATACTTATTGACTAAGTCAATCAGCTTTTGATCCGAAGGAAAATCAGGAAAGCCCTGTGAAAGATTTATTGCTCCCAGGCGATTTGCCAAGGATGACATTTTACTGAAAATTGAAGCACCAACCCGAGGTAGTTTCGATGCAAACATGGTTCGTTTTTCTACTACTTCTTCCATGGGAATATCTGAGTTAATCATTTAGTTTGGCCTTCAGCATCCATCAATCTCACTAATAGGTCCAATTGTTTTTCTTGTGGAACCAACGTTCCATCATGATAAAAAGTTACGAGCTCTAAAGGTATGCCTTCCCAACACAATCTAGCAACATTGTCTGGACTGATTGTATGTCGTCCCACTGTTTTCTCCGTTGGCCAATTTATGCTTGGATATGAAACATAAGCAAGTTCAGAACATACTATTTTTTCTGTAGTATTCACATCAAAGTTGAAGTCATACTCTTTCCCCAATTGCCTGAAAGCTAAAAGTAAAGCCTCAGTTTGCTCATCTTTCATCATTTCCTTACTGAAAATTGGCCTTAATATCGCTACATCATCCACATTCAAAAAATGTTCTAAAGAACTTAATTGAACGCCAGACCTTAAGGCCTCAACTATATTATGCCCGTTTTGAGCATTTATTTGATTGTGGTAAGGCTTTATAATCTCATGATCCCACAATCCAAGATTGACCAATTCAGCTTCATTCCCAACCCATATAGCAACATGCCCAAAATGCCCCGGAATAAGTTTATCAGTTAATCTAAATGGTGTTTTTTCTAACAAAATATCTAATGGCTGTAACTGACTTCTCAATTCTTCCGCAACTTTTTTGTTATCATATAGTTTGCCTTTTCTCGTTTCAATTAAACCAACAGAGTTCCCAAAAAATTTACTAATTCCATCAAAACCATCATTTCTCATTTCTGCTATGTAATCTCTTGTGATCGTGCCCATTAAAACGAACTTGTTTTTGACCATATCCCTCTTTCTTAATGACTTCAAGTAGTTGTATGATGGACTTGATTGTATCAGCGTATAGAGATATTCATAATCGTTGTCCAGAGATGTATCCCCCATTTTTTCAGATTCTTCTTCAAAAAACTGAATTCCCTTTTTGATTCTCCGTTGCTTTCTTATCGAATTGGCCTCCCATACTACTTCTAATAATTGATTGGCCTCAACTCCAAAACCTTTATCCGGGTCATCAATTAAACGCCTTAATCGCTTATCTTCTTCAAACATCATTGCGCCAAACAGGTAGTTATCGTAAAGGGTTAGTGCCGCCCCCAAAGAAATCATAAATGCTTTCATTCTCGTTCTGGGCTCGATCTTGTATACTTTCAGGTCTCTTTCATCAGCCAAAATCGCACACTCGTACATCTCTGCAAAACGATACAATTCATTCCTTAATTCTATGGCAAATTTGGAACCCTCTTTCAGGATTTCAAGGTTTTTCGGGGAGATTGGTTCGTCCTCTGTTTCTTTTAACTCCCTCACAATTTCCAACATTTGAGAACGGATGACTAAACTTTGTTCTACCAAAAGTTGAAATTCTCCAAGTTCAGTTCGAAGAAGAGCATCTAAATCATCATGGGCTGCAAGTTTCAGTTGAACATTTTCCCAACATCTTTCAAGTTGTTTTTCGTTGCTAAATTGTTTGATTACATACCAAATACCACATATAGTGACTATGGATCCAACAAGAATATATTTTAAATATTTTCTTTTGGGGGTTCTTTGCTTGCTCATTTATCAATGAATGTGAAGCAAAATTATAAATCCTTAAGTAATTTCTGCCTGTGGAAATTGCAACGTTTACTTATTCCAGTCATTGGTTCCGGCTCCGGCTCCTCCAAAAGAACTTCTGGTGTCGAAAAAGTCAGGGTCAATTTTTAGTATTCTTCTCTCAAGTTTGTTGAGTTCAAAACTAAGCCTGACATGTTGAGCAAACAGTCCCGTGGATAGACTTATTCTTGCCAACTTCACATGAGGTATTTGATCGGCCAAAACAGCCAATGAAAATGTCAAATCTTTAACCATCGATACGATTTCTAAATCCGTGTATCTCGTTCCATCCGACCTGTAAAAATCAGAGGATACCTCAACTCCAGACTTGGTTAGGGTCTCCAACGAGCCGAATTTTCCAAAGCTGCCTAGAACATCCATCTTCACCACTACATCGTCTAAAGCATCACTTTTCGCCTCATAAACTCGTTCAAGTTCCCGCAAAGACATTTCTGAAATATTTTTATCTATTGATTCAATTACTCTCGATGCTTTTTCACTTCTGCTTAGCTTTTCTTGGAGCACATCAACAGCTTTGTTTAGGCCATCACTGGAATGTCTTTTTTCATTTGACTTCTCATTGCCGTTCACTGGGTTTGCCATCATCCCTGTAGGGTCCGAATACTTAAGAGGGTTGTTGAGTACATAATTATAGGGTGAACTATTTCGATACATCTC